>NZ_JTLI01000048.1 GCF_000799075.1 Cetobacterium sp. ZOR0034 | reverse complement strand
AAAAGATACTTTCTTCATTAATTTGAAAAAAGTATCTTTCCTATTAAACTTTATTAGTTACTAGCTGAGTAGTTACCAGATATCTTTAAATATAAAAGAATATAAAAAATCCTAGCTTATCTTAAATAAACTAGGATTTTTTTAATTAGATATATCTTATAAGAATAACTCTCTAAGTTTTTGAGCAACTCCGTTCTCAGAGTTTGTTTTAATAACTTCATTATCAGGAAGAAGCGCTTTTAATCTAGGACTTCCGTTCCCCATAATAAATCCTCTTCCAACAGAAGACAACATTTCAAGGTCATTTAATCCATCTCCAAAAGCGATTGTATCTTTAATATCGATACCCTCTCTTTTTAAAACTTCCTCAATTGCACTTGCCTTTGAAACACCCTCTTTCATAATCTCTAAACAAGATCCTAAAGAAAGAGTTATATTAAATCCTTCTGTAAATTGTTCTCTAAGGTTTTTTTCTAAGTGAGAAATATGCTCTTCATTTTCACTTATAAAGAAAAACTTAGTTATATCTCTACCAACTAAATTCTCAAAAGAAGTTACAATGTGATGGAACCCAGATTCTTTATGGAATAATAATGCTTCCTCTAATGGAGATTCTACAAACCACTCTTCATCTAAGTATATATTTTTGTGTAATTCATCACTGTAATTATAATTTAATAAATCTTTTGCTAATTCTGCAGGTATATTGTGAGATATAATCTCATTATTTTCATAATCATGTACCTTAGCACCATTTGAAGTGATTAAAAAACTATCTAATCCAAGCATATCTTTAAATGTCATTGCATCGTTATGATGTCTCCCAGTAGCTATAATAAATTTAACTCCTGAGTCTACAACTTTTTTAATAGTCTTTTGTGTTTCTTCAGAAATAGTGTGATGCTCATTTAAAAGTGTACCGTCTAAGTCACATATAATTGCTTTGTATTTCATTATTTTTTGTTCTCCTCAATTTTTCTAGAAGTAGTACTTTGCTCCTACTCCAACTAAATATAAAACTCCATCTTCAACTATAGGTGAATCAGAAACCTCACTAGAGAATCTCTCTACACCTAAAAAGGCCATAAGTGCTACGTTATCAGTTAATCTATAATCTGCAGTAATATTTAATCCGATAGAGTAAGCAGCATTTGCTTTATAAGAACCTTTTATTTTAGAGTTTCTAGCAGCTTCTTCAGATGTTACACCGAAGTAATAATCTGTATATTCTCCATTATATCCTTTAACATGAACAGATGGAACAACTGTAAGTCTTTCATCTACCTTATAAGCTTTGAAAGCACTTATTTTTCCCTCTCCTCCATGTTCACCAACTTGTGCTGTAAGTCCTGTTCTTATTCCATAGAATCCAGTATCAGCATCTAATCTTAGTCCAAACATTGCTTGGAATTTTCTATCGTCTATATTGTTATAACCTGTTTTTAAATCCTCACCATCAACTGCAAATCCAGCTAAAGGATCTAAGAATAATGATGCCGCAAAAGCATCATCTTGATAAAACTGATATCCTACAGTAACACCTTTAACATAAAAGTCACCATAATTGATATCTAATAGTGGCATTGGATAAGCCTTATCTTCTGCACCTTTATACATACTATCAGATAATCCAATTCCAGCTCCAATTCCAAATTTATTTTCAGCAAATAGAGTTGCTGACATTGTTAATGCTAATAACCCCAATAATATTTTCTTCATATTAATCCTCCCTAAGTTACTTTTTAGCGTAACTTTTTTCCTCTCTTTTAACTTTTATAAAGTTGTATTTACCAGATACTTTTCTTTTAAAGTTGAAAAGGTTATTCGTTGGGAATATTCCTATTCTTCTAATTTCAAAAAGATCATCTGAGAAAGTAATGCTTCCTGAATCTGTTGCTACAGCAAATTCATATCCAGATTCTTGAGATATTTTCTTTACATCCTCATTTAAACTTCCATACGGATATGCAAATGATAATAATTTCTTTCCTATCATATTCTCTATATTGTTTTTAGATAGAATAATCTCTTTTTTAACCTCTTGGAGTGTTAGCTCTGCAAGTTTAGGATGAGTTGATGTATGACCTCCAAACTCTATACCATATTTTTGCATCTCTAATAACTCTTCGATATTCATAAGTGGAAATTCTTTTTCAGGATTGTTTTTATCATCTACATCCCACTTATTATATTTAAGTCCATCCAATATATATATAATACCTTTAAATTGATATTTTTTCAAGATAGGAAAAGCATTTTCATAGTTATCTTTATATCCGTCATCGAATGTTAACATAATCCACTTTTTATCTTTATCAAATCTTTGTTTATACTTATTGTTTAATAAATCTTCAAAAGTTATTGTTTCATACCCTTTACTTTTTAAATATTTCATCTGCTCGTCAAACTGTTTTACAGTTACATACGTCCCATGAACACCCTTTTCACTTTCATCTTTTATAACTCTGTGATACATAATAACAGGCATCTCATATTTGCTTTTTTTTACTATTTGTTGTTGATAAATTTTTTCTATTTTATGAACAATATTTTCAATAGAAAACTCTGATATAACTTTTTCTCTTAAAGTTGATAACTCTTCCTTACTTATATTAAAACCTTTATCTATTTCAGGAATTACATCCGTCCATCTAAATAGTGGTGTATGATTTAAAGAGATATCACCAAAATTGGATTTTAAAGCTGTCCCTAATCTATCGTTAGTTACTATTCCAACAGATTCAGCTTCTCCAATTGCTAAAACTGGAACTTCACAAAGAATAGCTTCAACAGCAACTCTTCCAGCACCTATAACAATTGATGACTCTCTTATTCTGTCAGATACATTATTTACATATCCTAAAAAATCTACATTTCCTGTAAACTTCTTAAATCTCTGAGGAATATCTTTTCCACCGATAACTTGGATTTTAAAATCCTTTCTTCTGTGTAAAATATCTAGAAGATTGTATGTTACATCCCCTTTTGGACCTGATAATCTTCCAATAATAGATATAATCTTTTCATTCTTTGTAGATTGAATCAAAGATTGCTTTTGATACTCTTTTGTATTAATCATATTTCTTAAAACAGTTATATTTTCAGGTTTTACTTTTAAGTCGTTAACAACATGATCTCTTATGTTTTCACAAACACTTAAAGAGTAATCTCCAAATGCCTTAACTATTTTTCTGCTAAGATGTACTGGTTGTCTTCCATGAATAGTTGTTACTAATGGAATTTTAGCGATTCTACAAGCTATTGCACAGCTCCAAGATGAAGCTCTTGAGTGTGCATGAACAACTTGAATATCATTTTCTTTTATAATTCTTAATAGTTTTCTAACTTGACTAACTCTGTGTATAAGTTTTCTTTTATTAAATTCTATTTTTTCATATTGTGCATTTGTTGGTTTTGTTAAAGTATCTGAAACTATATATACTTTATTCCCTCTCCTAATAAGCTCATCACTTAAAACCGTTCCGTACACCTCAGCACCAGTTACTTCTAACTGAGATAGTGCCATAAGTATATTCATTATTAAATCCTCCTACTACTTTAAATTTTCTGGATTTAATACTTCTAACTCTTCGATAACAAAGATTCCGTCTTTTCTAATTAAAACGTCATCAAACCAAATCTCTCCACCACCGAAGTCTGGTCTTTGAATTAGAACTAAATCCCAATGAACTGCTGATTTATTTCCATTGTCTGCAAGTTTATAAGCTTGTCCTGGTGTGAAGTGTATACTTCCAGCTATCTTTTCATCAAACAATGTATCTTTCATAGGTTTTAAAATATATGGGTTTACTCCTAAAGCAAATTCTCCGATATATCTAGCACCATTATCAGTATCTAAAATTTCATTTAGTCTCTCTGTATTATTAGCTGTAGCTTCAACAATTTTTCCATTTTCAAATTTGAAACAAACATTTTCAAAAGTTGTTCCTTGATAAACAGAAGGAGTGTTATAAGTTATAACTCCATTTACTGAATCAATTACAGGAGCTGAATAAACTTCTCCGTCTGGAATGTTTCTAAGTCCACAACATTTAACAGATGGAATATCTTTTATAGAGAACGATATATCTGTTCCTGGTCCTGTTATTCTAACTTTATCTGTTCTATCTAAAAGAGCAGTTAATGAATCCATCGCTTTGCTCATTTTTGAATAGTCTAAATTACAAACATTAAAATAGAAGTTTTCAAATGATTCTAATGATGTATTTGCTAATTGAGCCATAGAGTTATTTGGATATCTTAAAACAACCCACTTAGTATTGTTAACTCTTTCTCCTAAATGAACTGGTTTCATAAAGTAATCTGTATAAACTTTCATTCTACTTGATTCTATATCTGATAACTCAGATGCATTTTCTGCTGCTCTTATAGCAATGTAAGCATCCATGTCTTTCATTCTTTCTAATTCATATTTAGCCATTAATTCAGCTTGTGTTTGGTCCATACCTTTTAATAATTCTCTTGTTACACTTTGGTCTTTAATTGTTACAAAAGGATGTCCACCAACTGCATAAACCTCTTTTACAAGAGCTTTTACTAAGTCTTTCGTGTCTTCTCCAACTGTTTCTATTAAAACTTTTTCACCTTTTTGTACTCTACAAGAGTAAGTAACTAAATTCTTTGCAAGTATTTCAATTCTTTGATCCACGATAACCTCCATTTAATCACATATTTTATTCTATAATTATACACTGAATCTTTATAAATATACAGTTATATTTTAAAAAAAATGATATAATATGCTACAAACAGATTATATTGAGAGGTGGAATTTATGAAACTATTTTTTTCCCCAAGTAAAGGAATGAAATATAAAACATTTCAAAACTTAAAGCAATTTCAAAGTACATCACAAAATGAAAATTTAAAAATAAAAACCAATGAATTAGTAGGTGCATTAAAAGTATTTTCAAAAGATGATTTATCCAAAATTTTTAAAATAAAAGGTTCTCTTCTAGAAGAAACTTATAATCAATATCAGTTTTATTATGAACAAGAGGAGAGGGAAGCAATATCTCTTTATGATGGTGTAAGTTTTAAACAGATTGATTTGGAAAGTTTTTCAAATTCAGAATTTGATTATATCAAAAATAATGTTTTAATATTCTCAGCTTTATATGGAATCAATTTTGGTTCTAATCTTATAAGACCCTACAGATTAGATATGACGAATAAGATTTTAGAGATTTCCCCATACAGTTTCTGGAATGAGGTTATCGAGAATTTTCTTCTCACTTATAAAAATGAGATTTTTATAAACATAGCATCAAAAGAGTTTTCTAAAATTTTAAACCGAAAAATATTCAACGTTATAGATATTGAGTTTAGACAAATAGTTGATGAAAAGGTCAAAAATATAAGTACAGAAGCTAAAAAAGCTAGAGGTGCTATGTTAAATTATTTAATCGAAATTAAAGGTAATAATATATCTCAGATTAAATCTTTTAATCGATTGGGATATCAGTTTTCAGAAGAGGATTCAACTGAAAATGAATTCATATTTCTTAAAAAATAGGTTAGCTTATCTAACCTATTTTTTAGTTATATATTTTTAGTTCTAATGCTATTTCAGCTATTTCATTTTATTTCGTTTGTGTTTACATCATGAATTATATTATATAAAAAAGCATGTGTCAAGATAAAACGAAATAAAAAAAACGAAAGTTTACTTTCGTTTGATTTTACTTGATTATTTTTATTCCATTTTCAATTAATTTATCTTCAATATCACTTGGAATATTTTTATCGGTTATTATAGTCATTCCATCTTTTAACTTTGAAAAGTTGAAAATTGAATCTTGGAAAAACTTTTTACTTTGAGTTATTATAAAGCATTCCTGTCCCACTTGAAGAGCTGTATTTTTAAATTTTCCTTCATCTATTGTACAAGTACTAATTTGCATCTTATCTACATTTATTCCACCGATACCTATAAAAACCTTATTAGGGTTAAAACATTCTAGATTTTGTCGAGCCATCTCTCCTATAAAAGAATCTGTTCTCGAATCATAAACTCCCCCTAAAGAGATAATCTCAATTCCTTTATTTTCAGATAAGATTTTTTGTATCTCTAACATATTAGTTATAACTGTTATATTAATTTTTTTCTTTTGTAAAAGTGCAGCAACTAATATCGTAACTGTTGAATCATCTAAAAAGATAATATCTTTTTCTTTTATTAGGCTAATAACTTTTTCAGCAAGTTCTGTTTTCTCATCTAAATCCTCTTTAGCTATATCTTTTAGAACTATTTTATCCACAAGTTTTCTTTTTAAAATTGCCCCACCATGTGTTCTTGTCAATAGATTTTCCTCTTCCATGTTACAAAGATCTTTACGGATTATGACTTTACTTACAGAAAATAAATCGCTCAACTCATTTACACTTACTTTTTCTTTTTGCTTTAATATATTTAAAATTCTTTGTTTTCTTTCTTCAACAAACATTATTTTAGGCCTCCTAGTAACTATATTAACTGTTTAAATATATAAAAAATTATATCATAAAAAAGGTTTTTAAAAAAGAAAGTTAGAAATATAGCGTATAAAATTATAGATAATATAATACCTAATATATATTTCAAATGTATAAAGGAGGTGCTAGAAATGAAAAAGGTTGACATTATAATTGTCGGAGCTGGTCCGGGTGGATTAGCCGCTGGATTACTTCTTTCAAGTAAGGGGTACTCTGTTAAAGTTTTTGAAAAGAAACCATATGTAGGTGGAAGAAATTCATCTTTTAAATTAGGTGAATATACTTTTGATTTAGGCCCTACTTTTTTTCTAATGCCTCAGATGCTACAAGATATTTTTACTGAAGCTGGAGAGAGATTAGAAAATTATGTGAATTTAATTGAGATAAATCCAATGTATAGATTAAAATTTTATGGCTTGGATGACTTCAATCCATACTCTCATAATAAAAAGCTTTTGATGTATAGTGAAATGGAAAAGATATTTCCGTACAGTTCTAAAGACTATGATAGATATATCGAAAGAGAGGAAAAAAAGTTTGCTAAATTAGAATCTTGTTTAATGGTTCCATATCTCTCTCCTACAGATTACTTAAAATCTAATTTCTTAAAGGCCGTTCCATATTTAGATGCTTTTAAATCTTTACATGGTGTATTGGGTGGATACTTTAAAGAAGAGGAGCTTAAACTTTCGTTTACATTTCAAGCTAAATACTTAGGGATGTCTCCATGGGTTGCTCCAGGAACCTTTTCTATAATTTCATACTTGGAGCATAAGTATGGTGTCTATCATGTAGAGGGTGGATTAAATAGATTGTCAAAAGTTTTAAGAGAACTTATAGAAAAAAGAAAAGGAGAAGTTTATTTAGATTCCGGTGTTAAAAGGGTTTTATTCGAAGGTAAGAAAGCTATTGGAGTGGAACTTCAAAATGGAGATAGCTATATGGCTGACCACATAATATTAAATGCAGATTTTGCATCAGCTATGAAAAATCTTATACCAGAAAAGCTTAGAGATAAGTATTCAGATAAAGAACTGCAAAAGAAAAGATATTCGTGTTCCACATTTATGCTATATCTCGGTGTAAACAAGGTATATCGGAATATTCCACATCACAGTATTATTTTTGCTAAAGATTACAAGACAAATGTTGGAAAAATAAGTGAATATAAAAATATCGGAGGCGACTTTTCTTTTTATATACAAAATGCTTCCGTAACAGATGAAACTTTAGCACCAAAGGATAAATCTTCAGTTTATATTTTAGTTCCTGTAGCTAACAATAAATCTAATATCAATTGGGAATTAGAAAAAGATGATTTTGTTCAATTACTATTAGATAAAGTTGAAAAGATTGGAGAGTTCAGAGGAATACGAAATCATATTGAAGAATTGAAAGTTATTACTCCTTTAGATTGGGAAGAATATTATGATGTTTATAACGGAGCTGTTTTTAATCTTTCTCATGATTTAGGTCAGATGTTATGGCTAAGACCACATAATAAATTGGAGGGCTACGAAAATCTGTTTCTTGTAGGAGGGGGAACCCATCCTGGAAGTGGACTTCCTACAATTTATGCTTCAGCTAGAATTGTTGCAGATTTAATTGATAAAGAGGTTAAACAAATTTCAAAATAGAAAAAACCTCGAAGATTAAGTTAATCTTCGAGGTTTTTTCTATTTTATAACGCCATCACTAATCTCTATAACTCGATCACAAAGTGCTGCAATTTCAGAATTATGAGTTACAATTAAAAATGTAGTTTTATATTTTTTATTTATATCTCTTAAAAGATTATAGATTTGAGAACTAGTTTTAGAATCTAAATTTCCTGTGGGTTCATCTGCTAAAACTATTGCAGGTTTATTTATCAAAGCTCTTGCTATTGCAACTCTTTGTTGTTGTCCTCCTGATATATTTTGAGAATCTCTATAAGCAATATCTTCCAATTTCATATCTCTTAGAATCTCTAAAGCATTCTCCTTTTTATCATGCGAATCTTTACCACTATCTATCCAATTTGGAATAAGTATATTTTCAATAACATTGAATTGAGGAAGTAAAAAGTGAAATTGAAATATAAATCCAATATTTTTATTTCTAAATTGAGATCTCTTTTCAGAATTATAGTGAGATATATTTTCGCCGTTAAAATAGATATCTCCTTTAGATGGAGTATCCAAAGCACCTATTATATTTAAGAGAGTGCTTTTTCCGCTTCCACTTTGACCAATTATTCCTATGAACTCACCTTTCTCTATATTTAAATCTATATTTTTCAAAACATTATTTTTACCATCATAAGATTTGAAAACTTCGACTAATTTTAGAATCTCACTCACCTTTAATCACCTCTATTGGATTTAATTTCATAGATTTTCTACCTGGGATATATGCGGCAATCACTCCTGATATAGTGGAGAAAACTATAACTTTTAAAAGTTGTAAAAACTCAATCTCTATTTTGAAACTAGGTTTTGCTGTTATTTGGAAGATGTTTATTAGAACACTTCCAAATATGCAACCTAAAACAGCTCCTAAAAATCCAACAAAAACTCCTTGAAATAAAAATATGAATCCTATAGAAAAATCTGTTGCTCCAATAGCTTTTAATATTCCAATCTCTTTTGTTTTTTGAACAACGGTTATGTATAAAACACTGGCTATACTCAAAGTTGTTGAGAGTAAAATTACCGTTCTTATAACGGTTGTTGAAATTGTCTGAGATCTTAAAGCATTCAATAGTTGTTTTCCATCTTTCATCCAAGATGTTGCTTTTAAATCTGAAAAATTATTCTCTAAATCATATGCGATGATATCTCCTAAAAAAATATTGTTAAGTTGAATATTTATCTTATTTACATATCCCTTTTTTTGAAAAACTCTTTGAGCTTTTTGCATATCCATATATACCAATCCATTATTTGATACTGAATTTTCTAAATCAAATATTCCATTCACTATAAAGCGTTCTTTCTCTCCGTTTGGAAGAGTGATATTTAAAATATCGTTAGGAGAGAGATTATAATCTTCAGCTACTCTCTTTCCAATTAAAATTTTATTAGACTCAATTATATTTTTACCAGAATAAACTTTATCCTTTACTTTGAAAATTGAATCTCCTACTTCTAAATCAACACCACGTATTTGTAGTGCGATAGATTTCCCACCTCTTTCGTAAAGTGCATTACTCTCTAAAGTTGGAACTATATTTTTTATACTTTTATTTTTTTTTAAACTATTTATTATATTTTCGTAGTTAGCTATCCTATCTCTTTCAATTGAGAAATTTCCATAGTTATAAGTTTCGTTGCTTTTTTTAAGAGCGTTTCTGTTGTCACCATCTTCTACAACTATATGAGCTATATTTCCAAGAACTGTATCTATAATATTATTTTGAAGAGAGACAATTAATAATGAAATAAAAACTTGTACAGCAACTCCTGTTGCTATAGCTGTCAGTAAAAAAAGTGTTTGTCCTTTAGACTTCATTAAAAATTTATAAGCAATTTTAATTTCGTATCTCATAGTCTATCCTCTCACCAAATTCTATATTTTTATCTGGTTTTAAAAAAATTATCTCATCTTCTGAAAGAGTATTATTCTCTTTTAAAACTACTCCATCTAAAACATCAAATGTTTCAACTTCAATCTCTTCTGCTTTTCCTTTCCTTTCTCTCCATATAGATTTTTTTTCATTTTTCGAAACTATATAGTCTTTTGGAACTAGATAACTACTTTCTAAATTTTGACCATTAATCTCTACGTTCACACTGCTACCATATATAAATTTTTCAGAAGAATTTTCAAAATTTCCTTTAAGCTGAAGAACTCCTTTTTTCTCATTTACACTTTTTCCAACAAAATATATATTTCCAACTCCTGTTGTTTTTTCATTTCCAAAAGAATATATTGTAATTTTATCTCCAACTTTTACTTTTTCAGAATATTTTTCATCTAACTCTATCTCTATTATTTTAGATTCTAATGAAGAGATTAAAAAAAGTTCAGAGTATGGTGCGACAGTTTCTCCGATATCGACATATCGTTCTCTTATATATGAATCGTAAGGAGCAAAAATATAATATTTTTTTTCCTGTTCTTTTTCATATTTTAAATTCTCCTCTTTATTTTTTAAGTTTGCTAATACTATTTTTTTATTAGGACCACTCTTAGATGAGAATAAATCGTTCATAGCATTTTGAACTTTAATCTCCTTTTCAATTAAAGTATTACGCTTTGAATTTAGTTCTATTACATTTATATATTTATTTTCATAAAGCTTTGAATATTTCTCAAACTCACTTTTAGCATTCTCATATTCTATTTTAGAGTTTTTTAATAGGAGAGAGAGATTAGAGAGCACTATTGTTTCTGTATTTTCTAATTCAGCTTTTGCAGAGAGAAGCTCTGCTTCTTTTTGTTTAATTGATGCTTCGATATCCGCTGTTAAAAATTTTGCAATTAAATCACCTTTTTTTACAAAATCACCCTCTTTAAAAAATATTTTGTCTATTGTTCCATTTAATGAACTTGAAATGATTGAGTTTTCAATTCCACTAACTACTCCAGAGACAAGGATTTTCTCTGTATAATTTTCTTTTTTAATTTTTATAGCTTCCATTTTTTTAGGTTTTAATACGACATACGACACTACTACTCCACCTAGAAGAAAAAGGAGCGATAGAACTATTTTTTTGCTAACTTTCATAAGATACTCCTCTATTCAAATTTTTTTAAGAAAAATCCTCCTAATATAAGAGTAACTCTTTCATTAGGAGGATTTATTAACTAATCTTCTCTTTGCTCTTCTTTTTCTTTACACTCATCTTTTTTACAACAATTCAACTTTTGAAGTTTTTCCTTTGCTAAATCTTTTCCACCTATACCAAATGCCACTGCAAAAGCTATTGCTATTGCTCCGATAGTAAATCCAAATGCTAAGTTTATAATTTCGTTTGCAATTCCCATTTGTCCAAGTCCCATAGCGCCAACAAAAACTATTATTGCAACTTTAGCTACAAGTGCAATCTGATCTTTATTATCTAACGAGGTATTTCTTATTATTTTTGAAACATAGTTCGCAACTACAATTCCAATCGCAACAATCACAACTCCTAAGAAGATATCTCCTAAAAGAAGTGTCAATTTTAAACTTAAATCTTGAAGTGCTCCAAAGTTTAAAATTTCGATTGATTGAATAATTGCAAAATAAAGTATTAATATTTTTGATATTTTTCCAACTAGTTTTGAATAGTTATTTTCAATTGTTTTTAATCCAGCTTTTTCTAAATATGAATCAAATTTTAAACCAACTAGTAAATTTGTTATAATACTTTCTATTATTTTTCCAAAATATAAAGCGATAACTACTACTAAAGCTACACCAACTAAGTTAGGAACATAATTAAATAAAATGTGTAACATACTTATAACTGGTGAAATTATCAACTCTAATCCTAAATAGTTAAGTGAAGCTGAGAATACTGGTATTAAAATTAAGATGTAAACTATGTTAGATAAAATAGTTGAAAGCTTACCTTCGAATAAAACTTTTCCATCTATACTTAGTTTTTCATCTAAGTTAAACGAGTCTAAAACTCCCTTTAAAATATCTCTTAATTTTGAAGCTATAAACCATCCTACTATTAAAACTAAAGCCGCAGCTATCAAGCTAGGAATATAATTTAAAAACTTAGTTAACATATCTGTTATAGGAATAAGAATTCTATCTAATTTTAAAGCTGCTAAAACTCCTGGTAAAATTAATATAAATACCACTAAAGATATAATTTCACTGAATATTTTTGAAAGTGAAACTCCACTATCTTTTGAATTAATTTTTTCATCGACATTTAATTTTTTGAAGAACATCTCTGAGAACTTTTGAGCTAATTTAGCTAAAATGATTGCGATTATTAGAAGGACAACTCCTCCTAAAACATTTGGTATATATGAGAATATTGGATCTAGTAGATTTAATATTGGATTAACTAATCTGCTAAACCCTAATTTCTCCATTATTATTCCTATTATAAATATTACAAATATATAGTAAATAAATTTAAGAAGTGTCTTTATAGCATAAGTACTACTTCCACCCTCTTTTCCTGTTATTTCATGCTCTAAATTTGAAAATAGTTTTGTTTTTATAAAAAGGTGTTCTAATTTACTAACTACAACAGATGCGATAGCTAGTCCTACCAATAAAATAATGATTGATGCAATAATATTTAGTGTTACATTGTTAAGAATTAAAACTTTAAGCTCTTCCATGTTACCATCCTCCTATCTCTTCTAGTTTATTTATAATCAGGTAAACTATAAATATTGCTATAAAAAAAATCATTGATAACATCATATTCATCACTCCCTAATTAATTTATATGTTTTATTACGCCTCTTTTTTTACTTTTCTTTTTTTATTATTTATTTTTTTAAAATCTATATTTTTTTAAAATTAGTTGTGTTATTATAAAAATTGTTTTAAAGTATGATATAAATTATTGATTTTATAAAAAGGAGATAGATTTATGAATCTAAAGTTTTTTAAAAAATATTTTTTCTTTTTATTCTTATTATATTTGATTATCGGATGTTCTTCATTGGAGAGAAATTGGCAACCAACTCAAACTGCGATCAATAACTCTTTCAAATTACAAACAGGAGATATCATTATAAAAGATAAGCTTTTTTCAGATCCTCTCTCTTGGCTTGGACATAGTTCGGTTATGATTACAGATACTCACATTGGAGATTTTCCAATGCCAGGTAAGGATTATTATACAATTAGTGTCAACGCTTGGTTAAACGAACCTCTAAGGGAAGTTATCGTTCTTAGATATAAAGGCTTTGATGAAACTTTTAAGACCCAATTTTTAAAGAATATTGAAATATATGGTTCTGGAAAATATCGTCTATCGTTATTCAAAGAAAAAGAGCGTGATTTTTATTGCTCTAAATTTGTTTGGTTTTTATTTTATAAAACAGCAAAAGATTTAGGCTATGAACTGAATTTAGATTCTGATAACGGTATTATTATTTTTCCATATGATTTTATAAACTCACCACATTTAACTCAAATAATTCTATAGCTCATTTTAAATTATTGACCTCTTATTTTAAAAAGTGTATAATTGAAGTAGTTTTAATAAATAAAAGGAGAAATGATGGATAGGCAAGTCACAATTGAGTCAGTTAAATTAGTTGAACAACTTAAAAAAATATTCCCTAAAGATGGATACCATCTTATCAGCTTACAAGAAAAGTTTTATGTATGGGAAAAAAATATGGATATATCAAAAGAAAAACCTATAGAGCAGCATGATACTGGAATCAGAGGAAGGGATTTACTTAATAATACTGAAAGGAGTTTTTTTGAAAATCTTTATGGGAATATAAAACCTGAGATGCTTATAAACTTCAATTTAAAACCAAAATTTATTGAAAACAACGACGAATTACTAACTAAAACACTTATTTTAGGTGAAGATTTTATAAACAATAAAAGACAAAGAGTTTTAAAATTTACTTTTTTAAACTTTAGAGAGTTAGATTCAGATGAACTAAAAGAAAAAAAACTTTCTGAAGAGGAATTTATAAACTCATTATTGAATAGTTTTCATCCAACTCAGATAGAGGATGATGAAGATGATGGCCCTGGATACTACTTCTTTGAGTCCGAAAAAATAGTAATTCCTGGATTAATTATTTTAATTATTTCTATACTTTATATGGTATAAAAATAAAAGGAATTAATTTAATTTATCGTATATACGTTTTGAAATCTATTTAAAATTATCTTGGAGGTTCATTATGTATTACAGAGAATATTTTTTCTATCTTAAAGAAAGACTACCAGAAAAATGTTATGAGGTCCTTAAAGAGTGTTATAAAACACAAAAAAATGATATTGAAGAAAACTTTAAAAAACTACATAACAGTAACAAACAAATTGAATTTACTGATATTCTTCTTCCTATAAAAGAACAATTTTATCATATGGAATATGAGATTCTTTTAAGAGAAGAACTTATCACAAAAGATAGTTCACGAGAAAATCGTTATAAATTGGATCGTTTTGGGATATACCTATTGCACTATTTAAATAATTGATTAGGCAGCAAATATAAAATTAATATAAATATGGAGGAAATAATGAAAGATGCAATGAGTTTTGCAGATACCCTTTATCTTTTAATGGAAGATTTTGAATACACTATTATGGAGCTAGAAGATGATATTTTTTCACTTTTACGTGATGAGTTTCAACTAACACTGAACGAAGAGAATAAAAACTGTTATTTCATTTTAGAAAGTCCTAATCTAAGTCAAAATATTAAATTGTCTGTTGAAAGAGCTGAATATGATGGCGAGGAGTTCTTTCTTGTATCTTCTGTAAAAGTAGCTTAAAAAATATCAAGAGTAGATTTTATATCTACTCTTTTTTATTGTTATTTTTTTGATTTTTAAGTTCATTTTTTGTGCATATACCTTTTAAAAAAATTCTATTTAAAAACATATTTGACTTTTGTATTCTTTTATAGTACTATATCTTTGAAACCGAATTTGATTGAATAGATCTATATACCCCCCAAAATCTATTTTAATCTTTTTATTTTTAACACTCCCCCGTGTTAATAAAAACTCCTTTTCCCCAAAAGGAGTTTTTTTATTTCACATGATTTATTTTTTTTTAAAGGAAATAGAATTATTTTAAGAATAATACTTTCGAGCTTTAAAATATATAGGAGGGATTTATATGAAAAAAATAGTTTTAGGACTTACAATTCTTTTATCACTAACATCACTAGCTAACTCTAAAGAAGATATGATTGAAATGGGACTTATGAGCAGATTTCCTATTTTAACAGATGATACTACAACAGTTAATGTTCATGAATTCGATGTAGACTTAGATCATGAAAAAATAGAGATTAAACTTGAACTTAAAGGTGTTGGAAGAAAAGAGGAGTTTGAAAAAATAGATAAAACTAAACTTGAAGCTATTATGTCGGATATGGCTAAATATGCTCAAAATGAATCTGGTAAAAACCTACCTGTTCATATCGAAGTAGAAGTTGACAGAGATATGATTCCTGATGAAACTTTATACAAAAAAACTTTTTAATATAAAAACAAAATAATAAAAATCAAAAACTAAAAAGGCACCTTTAAATGTTAAACATTAAAGCTGCCTTTTTTTAAAATCTAATACCCCCGTATTTATGTATAATATATCATAAACATTAGTTAATTTCAAGTTTTTTTGTTCAATTTTTGTAGTTTTTCATTCAAAATCATCTATTAAGAAGTTTTTCTTTACTCTATCTGATATCTGATCAAAATATACCGAACGATCAATATAACAATCTATAAAATCTTCATTCAAAATATTATAACTTTCTAATCCCTCTAACAGATCAGAACGATTTATTATTAATCTTCCACTAAATATCTCATTTATATAATTCTTTATATCTTTTGCTGAAAAAATAGAGATATAACTGTCAAAAAAAAGATGCAATCTATTTTTTGTATAATTTTCATAAACTTCTAGTACCTCAACATGATCTTTCATATAGTTTATATTATCAACATATCTTCTAAACTCATCAACTGGTATCACAGATCCAGAAATATAAAATATACTGTCTATATAAACCAGGTACGGCTGTATTTTATGAACTGTTTTTATTCTTTCGTCTGTTAATTTCACTATCATCTCATCCTCCTTTTAATCCCGTATCCGTTATTTTATTATACTGAAATAAAGCAGTTTTTCTTTTCTTATAAATTTAATTTTTATAAAAAAAAGCAATAGCTAATTATGCTATTGCTCTTTTCCTATCCAATTAAAGGTTGGTAAACATTTAAAAGTTTTTCACCTAAAAATCTTTCTCCAACTTTTCTAAACATCTCGATATCTCCGCTTACAAAATAATCTATTCCTATTTTATCTTTTTTAATTTTCTTAAATCCTGTTCTCAGTGCTAATTTATTTAATTCAAATAGAACTTGCATTGCAGTTTCTTCTGCTGGATCAATAATTTTTTTATTTCCAATCAGCTTTTCAATATCCTCCCTTATCAAAGGATAATGAGTACAACCTAAAACCAATGTATCTATATCATTCGGTAATTGTTCTATATAACTTTTTAAAAGCTCTGTATTCCGTTCTGAACTTTCCCATCCTCTTTCTATCATAGGACAAAGAAGTTCACACCCTTTCTGAAAAACCTCATATTTCGAATTTATTGTTTTTATCGCCTTTTCGTAAACTCTACTTTTAGCAGTTAGAGGTGTTGATAAAACACCAATTTTTCTATTTTTACTTTCCTTTATCGCTATTGCAGCTCCAGGTTGTACAACTCCTATTATGGGCACACTTGTAAATCTTTCTCTTAAAGTATCTAGTGCTGCAGCTGTTGCAGTGTTACAAGCTATTACTATGATATCAACTCTATTATCAATTAAAAACTCCCCAATTTCTAAACATAGCTTTTGTATCTCCTCAACACTTTTACTTCCATAAGGTGAATTTAAACTGTCGCCATAATATATTATATCTGCAAAATCTATTTTTTCTTTGATTTTTTTTAAAACGCTCAACCCTCCAACTCCAGAATCAAAAACACCTATTTTCATTCTACCCCTCCATAAACGCTATTTTATTTTCCAAAAATATTTATAAAAATTGTGATTAAAGAAGCATTTGTGAAGTCAATAAATAAAGCTCCAACTAGCGGTAATACAAAGAATGCCGTTGGTGATGGCCCATTAGCCGCTGTAAATGATTCCATATTAGCCATTGCATTTGGAGTTGCTCCCATTCCAAAACCACAATGTCCAGATGACATAACCGCTGCATCGTAATCTTTACCCATTATTCTAAATGTAACAAAATATGCATAAAGTGCCATTATTGCAGTTTGAACTAAAAGTATTACTATTAATGGAACTGCTAATGCAGCTAATTCCCATAATTTCATTGACATCAATGCCATAGCTAAGAATAACTGTAAAGAGATGTTTCCTACCACACTTATAGTGTGTAAAGGAAGTTCAGTATCCTTTGTATCTACAACATTTCTTATTATTGCTGCCACTAACATCGGACCAATATATGCCGGTAAAACCACTCCAACTTTTTTTGCTAAAGGAATTAGTAATCCACCTATCCCCATAGATATAACTATATAAACAATAGCGTGAAAAAGTTTATCCTCTGTTATCTCCTCTTTTAAAACTTCTTTCGAATTATCTTCAGGAATTAAAAACTCCTCCTCTTTATGTCCAACTAAACCATAACGTTGCATCAATTTTTTTGCAACTGGTCCACCTATCATGCATCCTGCAACAAGTCCAAACGTTGCTGAGGCTATTGCAACTGACATAGCTCCTGTTGCCCCTGCAGCTTCTAAAACAGGTCCAAAAGCTCCTGAAGTTCCATGTCCTCCTGTTAAAGGAACAGATCCTGCAGCTATTCCTAAAAGAGGATTAAGTCCAAAGAATTTTGCTAAGCTTACTCCTACTAAGTTTTGAATTATTACTAAAATACTCGCTACACATAAAAATATAAATACTTGAATTCCACCTTTTTTAAGTAATTTTAAACTAGCTAAGAAACCTATTGTAGTAAAAAATGCAATCATCAGTAAATCTTTTAAAGAGCCGTCAAAAGAAAATGAAAATACTCCAGAACTTCTACCAATTAATGTAAATATTGAAAATATCACACCACCAATTACCGGAGCTGGAATAAAGAATTTTTCAAAGAAATAAACTTTCTTTTTTATCCATCTTCCCACTAATAGTAAAACCACTGCTGTTGCTAATGTTTCTGCCATATTAAATTGATACTCTAACATAAAATCCCTCCTTCATATTTTATATATATCAGTTGTGACAAGTATACTTCCAAAAAAACATATTTTCAAATATATAAATAATATATCATACATTAATAAAGTATATACAAATTAGATAAACTCTCTCTAATTAAGATGTCCATAATTTTAATATTATTAAAGGAGATTTTTATTTTTTTTAGAATATATAAATTAGATAATATTTTACATTAAATTTTAGGAGGTTATCTCTATGCTTAGTTTTGACAAAAAAATTTTTCTTTATCTTTTAATCACTGGAATTTTATTTAGTTTAGTTGGTATTTTTGGTATTTTCACCCCAACTATTTTTTCCGTTTATATCATTGATATCTTAGCTGCTTTTTTCTTTGTAAGTGGTATAAAAAACTTCACAAAAGGATTTCAATTTAGAAAAGTTCCTAATTTTCATTGGGGGCTATATATTTTTGTAGGTGTATTAGAAGTTATAATCTCAATCTCTTTGTTTAGTCAGCCTTTTTTAAGTCAACTTTATATGATTATATACGCTGGAATATTTATGATTTTCAAAGGTATATTCATTTTTATAAATACTATTATAAATAGAAAAACTTTTCCTGATTCGGTTAAGTTTAGTTTAAACCCAGGAATAACAGATATACTCTTTGGAATTTTATTAGTTGGATTGCCATTTTTCTCTCAAAGATTTATATCTCTTTGTGTTGCATGGTATATACTGTTCAGCGGAGCAAATTTAATTCTATCCGCATTTTACTTTAAACGTTCATAAATAAAAATAAGAGAGCGTTTTCTCATTCAAATGAAATACGCTCTCTTTTTATTTACTTATACATTACTTTTTACTAGAATAGTTTTTCTGACTCCATCAATTTCTAAAATTTTTCCAAATTCTAAAGTTAACATTGGTGTACAGTGTCCTGATTCTAAATTAGAGATCACTGGTTTATCAAACTTTTCAAAATGACTATCAAAAACATCTTTCAGTGACATATCATTATCCGCTGATTTTTCACAATTAGCAAAATCTCCTAAGATGACTCCTGATATTTTTTCAAATACTCCGAAATTTTTCAACTGCCATAACATTCTATCTATTTTGTATGTTGATTCTCCTATATCTTCTAAAAATAGGATTTTTCCAGTATAATCATAATCGAACTCTGTTCCTAAGCTAGAAACTAGAACTGCTAAGTTCCCTCCTATAAGTTCTCCTTTAGAAGATAAGCTATTGTAAAATTTCAACTCTTTCGAGAAATTTTCCAAATGATAATCCTCATTCTTTTCCATAACCTTCAAAAAATGATTCAAAGTTTCCTCATCATAATCCCCTGAAAAATTGCTTGCAGCCATTGGTCCGTGATAAGTTTTTAAATTACACTTTTTAGAAAAAGCCATATGCATAGATGTTATATCACTATAACCGATAAAAGGTTTTGGATTCTTTTTTATCAACTCATAATCTAAGTGATTAAGAAGTCTAATTCCACCATAACCACCTCTAACGCACATTATTGTATCCACTTCGTCATCTCTAAAAAACTCATTTATATCATTTGCTCTCTCAAGGTCTGTTCCTGCAAAAGAATACCAACTTTTATCAGCATTTTTAGCTAGTTTAACGTTAAATCCAAATTTCTCTAAATTTTCTACTGCACTCTTTAACTTTTCTAGGTCAACACTATTTGCAGGTGATACTAACCCTATAGTATCACCTTTTTTCAACTTTTTCATTCTCTCACCTAACTAAACATTAGGTTACAAATCCAAACTGCCGCCAATATACCAGCTACGTCTGCTAGTAAACCAGCTACAACAGCATGTCTTGTTTTTCTGATACTTACAGCTCCAAAATAAACAGCCAAAACATAGAAAGTTGTTTCTGTCGATCCCATCATAACAGAAGCTATTCTTCCTGCTAAAGAATCTGGACCATGAGTTATAAATATATCATTTAATATTCCTGTTGATCCTCCACCAGAAAGTGGTCTCATTATTGCCATTGGCAGTACTTCTCCAGGCATTCCTATAAACTCTAGAACTGGGTTTATCGCTGTTATTATTACATCAATCGCTCCAGAACTTCTAAACACACCTATTCCAACTAACATTGCAACTAAGAACGGTATTATTCTTATAGCAGTTGTAAATCCCTCTTTTGCTCCTTCACAAAATACTTCATAGACCTTTACTTTCTTTACAAAATAAGCATAAGATAAAATAAATAAAATTATTGCTGGAATTGCATATAGCGATATCTTCTCCATTATAATTGTAAACATTATTTATCCCCTCCTGTTATATCCTTTGAAAGTTTTTCTCTTTTGAATGCTGGCAATTTTTGTAAAGCTTTACACGATACTACTGCTACAACAGTTGAGATAACTGTTGCTATTATCGTTGGTGCTATTATCTCAGTTACATTTGCTGAGTTTGCTGCTGCTCTATAAGCTATTACACTTGATGAGATTAAAGTTACTGACGATGTATTTATAGCTAAGAATAAAACCATTGCATCCGTAGCTTCATCTTTATTGTCATTCAACTCTTGTAACTCTTGCATAGCCTTGATTCCTAAAGGAGTTGCGGCATTTCCTAATCCAAAGAAGTTTGCAGCTACGTTTGCAACGATACTTCCAACTGCTGGATGATCCTCTGGTATTTCAGGAAATAATCTTTTCATAATAGGTTTCAATCCTTTTCCTAAAGCTTTTACAAGCCCAGCTTCTTCGGCTACTTTCATAAGTCCTAGCCAGAAAGACATTATTCCAACTAAACCTATCGCTATTTCCACAGCTGTTTTTGATGATGATATTACTGAGTCTGTTACTGCTTGAACATTCCCTGTAAACATAGATATTGCAATTCCAATCACTATAAGTCCTAACCATATTGCATTTATCATATTTTCCCTCCCTATTCTTTTTCTGTAATTTTATTTGATATGTAAAACAAGGCAACAACTATTATTATATTTACAGATGATAGCGCTGCACCTTCTAGAAGTTTCTTATCTGAAAAAAGTGAGTAGTTAACTAATGCCAGGGTTGGAAAATCTCTTCCTAGCTGCATTGAGTAAGATATTGTGAACTCTCCTAGAATAATTGCAAATATCTGTAAATATGTTCCTAAAAAAACATTTTTTAATATAGGACACTCTATTAATAAAAAAGTTTTTAAAGGTGAAAGTCTATCTATCTTAGCTAAATCTAAGATATCTTTTGGAAACTCCCTCACATATTGATACATAAATGAATATGCTATCGGAACTGTGATTAGGAAATATCCAACTATTAAAAGTATCCATAACTTTATATCATAAAGTATATTTATATATATTAAAGCTATTCCTAAAAATGCACTCGAAAATCCCATTGTAGAGAAAACAACCGCACTTGTCATTTTCGTAAAATTTTTTAGAAGTAGATATGTAAATATAATTACAAATATCGGTGTTATAGATGCTAATATGAGTGAGTTTCTAATTCCTTCGAGAACAGGATATGAGCTATTAAAACTCTGATTGAAAAGTCTAATAAAGCCATCTAAAGAAAACTTTCCAATGTAATAGTTATAAAAACCATAAAATATCCCTATTAAAACTACTGCCGATTCTATTAGAAAATATAAAATCGAATATAAAAACACCCACGAAGAAATCTCTTTTTGACGAAACTCTCCCTCTAATTCGTATGGTGAATAAAGTTCTCCTAAGAGGTTTATTGCTATTAAAAATAAAAACTGAAATGCACCTAATATTAATGCTTTTGTGAAGTTAGCATCTCTTAAAAGTGTATTTGCTATCTCAACTTCAAAATTAGAATAACGTATTCCACCTAAAGCTAAAACGACACCAAAAGATGCAAACGTGTATATAAATACTAAAAACATTCCTCTGAAAACCTGAGGGAAGATAAGTGGTAATTTAATTTTAAAGAAAACTCCAATCTCATTTAATCCATCTATTTTACCAGCCTCTACAATATTTTTTGGAATATTTCTCATCCCTTGACTCAAGTACTTTATCATAATAGGACTATTGTAAAATACATTTGCAAGTATAATAGCCTTTAAACTGTAAAGAATATTAAAATCTTTTAAAAATGGTAGATTAAATATAAGTGTAAACGCAACTACTGTAGAGATTGTTGGAAAGAAAAATGGTATAAATATAAGCCCCTCTAAAAGTTTTGTAAGAGTATTCCTCTTATAACTCATATAGTAAGCTGGCACTAAAGCAACTATTGTTGAGAAAAATACAGAAACTCCTCCTTGAAGGAGTGAGATTTTGAAAAGTTTAAAATACTCAAAGTAATCTAAATTTTTAATCTCACTCACTTGAAAGAAATCTCTAACAAAAAAAATTAAAGGTGTCACCCATAGAACAAGATAGATATAGCTATAGGTTCTATTTTTTTTCATTATTTTTTTAATACCTCAATCAATTGTTTTTTCCAATTTTCCATATTTTGAGCAACATATTCTGGATCTATCTTTACTATTTTATCTGTCGTCGGAACAAGTTTATAATCCTCTGGTAATTTATAATCTATAACTGGGAACATATAGTTCTTTTCTAAAGCTAATTTCTGGAATTCAGGTTCTAGTATGAAATCTAAGAATTTTTGTGAAGATTCCTTCACATTTTTCTTATTTACTAAAGCTGCTCCCTCTAAATATACATATCCTCCCTCTTCTGGAATATAACTCTTATATTTTTCTCCATTCCCATCTTGATAGAAATAAAGTGAACTTGAAGCATAACCACTCATGATAGCTCCCTCTCCAACTGAGAACTTAGCAAAAGAATCTGACCACCCAGATGAAACTGTTAAAATAGCTGGTTTTAAATCCTCCCAGAATTTTAACCAATTCTCTCCATAAACAGCTATTGTCCATAACATAAATCCTTCTCCAGTAAAGCTTCTAGGATCTTGAACTAAAAGCTCTTTAGAATATGTTTTTAACTCTTCAAATGTTTTCAAATCTCTGTTCAATTTCTCGTAGTTATAGTTTAAAGCTAACATTCCATAATCTATCGGAGTAACTGACCACTCACTATCAATTATAAAATCTTTATTAACTATATTTGAAGCTGTTGTAGGCTTATAATTTTTTATAAGTAACTCTTTCTTAGCTTCTAAATAGTTTATATCTGTTAGACCAACAACTATATCTGCCTTAGGATTTCTTTTCTCTAACTTCATTCTTGGAATTAAACCATCTATAGGAATAAATTTGATATCTACTCCTGTTTTCTCTTTAAAAATTGTACCCGCTGAACTTTCTATCCACTTCATCGATTCCGGTCCATATACCACTATCTCTTCTCCAAACGATACTAAACTCATAAAAAATAATCCTGTTAATACTGACTTTTTCACTTCGTCCCCCTTCTCATTTTTTCTAATTTATAGTTTTATCTCTAAAAACTCACCTGTTACAATGTAGTTTTCAAAAACATCTAAACTATTTAGATGAGCTTTTACTATTGTTATATACTCATCTAATTGTGCTTGGTTGATTCCTCCAGTTTTATAATCCACTACAAGAATTTTTCCATCACTGCTCTTAGTTGGCTTTTTTATCATAATTCTATCTATTCTTTTTAGCTCTCCATCATGATATATCTCATACTCTGGATAGATATAATCCCACTCTTCTGAAAATATAATCGGATTATCTTCAAAGAATTTCTGAAACTCAAAACCATTTAAAATTTGAGTTAATCTTTCCTCACCAATTATAGAAGCATGTTTTGAATATGTTCTCTCTCTCGCTTCTACATGTTCATCTTCACTGTTATTTATAATAAATTCTAAATAATAGTGAATTGCATTTCCAACTCTTCTTTTTTCCTCTGTAACTACATCTAGTAATAGCATTCTATTTGGCTGTTCACACTCTGCAATCTCTTTTTCAACGAAATCTATAGACTCTAAAAGATCTACATTTTTTAATCTATGACTTTCTTCACTTTTTTCATTTCTACTAATTTTACCACACTTTAAGTGTAATAGTCCATCTATTGAACTCTTTAAATATCTATTTTCACTATTTCCCAATACTAAAAATAGATTTTTTTTAGCTCTTGTAAGAGCAACATAGATATTATTTATCTCCTCTTGCTCCTCTTTTATCTCTAACTCTTTTAAAAAATCATAATTTCCATCTAAATACTTTAAAACCTTTTCATACTTTTTATCTACAAAGATATAATTTTCTATCTCATTAAATGGTGATTTAAAATCTATATGAAATTGAATTCCACTATTTAATCCTTTTCTCTGTACCTGATGGAAATAGTAAACAGTTTCAAATTCAAGTCCCTTAGATTTATGTATACTTAAAAGAGTTATTGCAGACTCCTCCTCTAAAGAAACCTGTTTAAATTTAGGATTTTTCTTTTCACTACTCAACGAATTATAAAAATCATAAAGATTTTCATGTTCTTTAGACATCTCTAAAAATTGAAATATATTTTTTAAATCTGATTTTCCAGAATAATGCTCTGATAGATTAAAGTTTTCGATTACATCTAAAACAAAATTTCTATTATCTAATCCCTTTTCCAAAATATCATCAATTTTTTTTATAACCTCTTTCAAATCTTTCTGAAGACTCTCCTCTTCATTCAAACAATTCTTAAGTAAAGATTTTATCTCAATATTTCCTATTTTAACTATATCACTTCTTAAAAATTCTAAAAGTGAAAACATATCTCTGTTCACACTATATTTAAGTAGTTTATATATTGGATTTACAGCTCTATGATATATTATTGAATCATTTGAATCTATTATAAATGGTATTTTTCTATCACTTAAAGCATTGGCAATCTCATTCAACTGCTTATTACTTCTAGCTATGATTCCTATTCCACCATAGTCTCCTCTAAAGTTATCCTCAATAGAATCTACCATAGTTTCAATCATATTTTCCTCTTCTAGATCTTCATCTATAGATTCCTCTAAATCATCATCGCCATCCTCTGCAAACAGCTCTTGCTTTCTTAAAACTTCAAAATATCCAAGCTCTTCACTTTTTCCATCGACAGGTGAGAAACTCCATTTATAGGTATGTGATTCTAGTTCTGCAACCTCATCATAAGTTTCTGAAACTCCATTAAATATATTATTTGTAAAATCCACAATATGCCTACAACTACGATAAGACGTACTCATAGTCTCCTCTGAAACTCCGATTATATCAGGCAGATTTTCAAAAAGGGCTTTCTCTCCCCCTCTCCAACCATATATACTTTGTTTTTCATCTCCAACACATATCAGATTTTCACAACTATTTATAAGACCTTTTAGAATTCTCCATTGAAGAACACTTGTATCCTGAAACTCATCAATGAAAACAGTTTTAAATTGACTATCAAATATATCTTTAAAATACTCTGTTATATATCCATCTTTTATAAGGTTTATCTCTGGCCTATCTATATATTGGAACATATAGCTACTTATATCTAGATGTGTAAATCTTTTATCTGAAAACTTTATCTCATCATATATAGAGTATAAATTTTGAATAAAGTATAATATCTCCTTTTCGAAAGTTAAAATCTCTCTATTGAAAACCTCTTTTGATATCTCCTCTTTCAATTCAGAAAAAGCCTTCGACAAAATCTCTATTTCACAATCTAAATCGATAGATTTTGTTGTTCTAACTCTTCTTCCATCCCAACATTTTTCACTCTTTAATATCTCATTCCAATTCTCAATAATATAATCTAAATGCTGAGCAGTTTCCTTTTCAACAATCCATTTTATAACCTTTGACATATAATCAGTTAAAGGTTTTCCATCTTTTTTCTTTTCTTTTACAGCAGTAAAAGTTGTGATTAAATGATTCACTAATTTATCAATTGATATTGTTGACTCGTATCCATCTTTAGATTTTAAATTTTGAGATTGCTCTATCAAAATCAACTTCCATCTGTTATCTATCAATTTTCTAAGTATATCTAGATATTTTTCTATATCCCGCTCTGTTCTATTTTGTAAAAATATTTTAAATCTATCAAATTCAGATTTATCCTCTACAATTTTTTCAAAACATTTCAATAAAATCTCTGTATTCTCAGTATCATCTATAATTTCATAAGAGAATATATTTAAATAAGGTGCTGTTACACTTTTAAATATATTATTTATAAATCCATCTATTGTGGAAATTTTTAATCTATCCTTATTATCTAAAACCTCATAATAAACTCTTCTTACATTTTCAAAAGACAAATCCAAATCAGGATATAGATTTTTTAAATTTTCATATAAACTCGATTCTTTATCTCTATACATCTCCTCTAAAAATAGAATAACTCTCTCTTGAATCTCTGAAGTCGCTTTTTTAGTAAACGTCATTACAAGGACATCCTTATAGTTTTCACCTTTTAAAAGAGTAGCTAAATACTCTAAAGATAGTCTATATGTTTTTCCTGTTCCAGCACTCGCTTTTAAAACTATCCCCTTCATTAGAACTCCCTCCTACATATATCTCCATATTCACAATATAGACACCCACTTTTCTTTTCACTTAAAGAGTATATCTCCTCTTTAAAAAACTCTATCAATCTCTCTTTTAAAAGTTCTCTTGTCAGCTTTACCTTATCCTGATTTTCAAGTTTTCCTTCAAAAGCGTTATAAATTGACTTTTGAGATTTCGTTTCATCTCCATATAACATAATAGAGTAAAAATCCAATTGATTATCTATTTTACTTCCTGTTTTAAAATCTATTATATGATTATTTGTTGTCGTTTCAATTACCAAATCGACCCTTCCACTTAATGTAACTTCGACATCTCCTTTTAAAAACGGTTCTTTTCTACTATTTTTTTCACTCTCTATACGTTTTACCTTTTTCTCTATGTATAGATTTTCAATCTCTTTATAAAACTTCAAAATATTTCTAGCAAAACGTGGTATTAAAATACCCGTAAAATAGTTATCTAAATAGATTGGAACTCTTTTTCTATTGTTACGGAAACTGCTATAAAGTAACTCCTCTACCTCTTCGTACGTTACACTATAGTCAGATAGATTCAGTATTTTTTTCCACATTTTATCCGTCAATTTTTCAAAAACTTCATGGACATATGTTCCCAAGAATTTAAGAGAGAGTCCTAACGTATCCTCTTTTTCAAAGTTTTGAAGCGAACAAACTTTATTTAGATAAAACCTATACTCACACCTCATCAAAGTATCATAGTCATATGGCCCTATACTCAACTCTCCATCTTTAAAATCCTCTTTACTTTTTAAAAGATTAGTTTCTAAGAATTCTGGAACAGCATTTGATTTCAATGCTTTTAATCTCTCTAAGATGTCTTCACTATAAACAGTTTTTTCTAGTCTATTTACTCTATATTTATTTAAAACTTCTGAAAGAATTGGTGAAACAGCTTCCCCGCTGTTCTCATTTTTCATATAGATTATAATATTATATCTATTTTTCAAAAGACTTTGGTAAAATCTATATTTCTCCTCTTTTCTCTCTTTTTCATAATAGGTAAATCCATTATCTTTTTTTTGCTTCTCTGTTAAATAAAGTGAGTCTCTCTTTATTTTTGGAAGATATCTTGTACTTAAATTTATAAATATCGATTCTCTTGAATTAGTAATAACTTTGCAATTTTCCATAGGTTTTATCAGATATTTACCTTCACTGTTATCATTTCTAATAATTTCGACATCATTGAAGTATTGTAGTAAAAACTTCAAAATATCTCCGCCATTTTTAAAACATCCTTTTATCTCTTTAGATTCTAACATTATCTCTGTTGTTTTAGCGTACCCCATATATTCTTGAAGTTTATCGTAGAAATCTTTATATATTTTCTCTTGGAATATCTCTAAAGAAAGTAATTCATTAAAATAATCTATAAATCTATCGATTGTTTCAAACTCTGAAACTTTAATTATATCTTTATATATCTCAGTTATCTTTTCGTTCTCTTCCTCTCCGATATATTTATAATCCCAATCCATTTGTGAGTATATAAACTCCATATCCTCTTTTTGTATCCCATAGTAATCTTGCATTTCTAAATTTCTTACTCCCTCTAAGAATTTTTTTATCGGAATAAGATTATCCATTCTAGGTTCTAAATTAGAGATTAAATCACTTTGAGCAGTCAAAAATTTAAAAAACTTCGTATCATTTATTGTATAAAAACTTCCTCTCATAAAATTATTAGGAAATATTTTAGAATACTCATTTGTATCAGCTTCAGGTGAAAAAATATTTGTTGTATGATTTTTCATTTTCATGATGTCTAAAAGATTTCCAATTAGTTCAAGCTCATCTTGGACCTCTAAAACTGTTATCTCATTTTTCTGAATTTTTGGCAGATATATATCTTTCAGCTCTAAGTTTTCCTCATCAAAAACTCCTGGCTCACCTTGAACTCTAATAACTACATCTATAAACTCCTCCAACTTTGAAATAACAACTTTATCTAAAGGAGTGAAACTAACAATATCTACAAACATAATTTTTTTATATTTTTTAAAAGAGGATAGATTCAAATATTTTAAACTCTCAACCCAATCTTTTGGAATATAATTTTTCTCTTCTAAATATATATCATATTTAGATTTAAATTTATGAAATATTTCAAAGTATTGTTTCTGCCATTCTTCCAACACTATAGATTCATCACACAAACTTCTATTCAATTCTGTATAATAATTAAAAAATTTATTTGAAAACTCTATTGATTCAAAATAATTCGTTATATTTATTTCTGCAAACTCTTTTTTCAAATAGTTATATAAACTTACAAATCTTTTTGCTTCACTCAAAACTATTTTATCTGTTCTAAAAGCCATATCTTTAAACTCTTCAATTGTTAGATACACTGGATCTGGCTCAAATATATTTCTTTTACTCTCTTTTCTCTGACTATTTTTTAAAGGATAATCAGAAAATACATACAGGACAGAGGGATCTTTTTTCAATCCCTGAATTAAAGACCCCCCATAGCTTACATATTCAAACTTCATTTTTCCTCCTATTTTTTCATAGGTGTTGCACACTCTATAGCTACTCCCTTTAATATTTCAATTCCATGAACTAAAGCATCTATAACAAAATTTAGATTTTCAGTTGCTCCTTTTGGACTTCCTGGAAGATTTAAAATTAAACTTCCTTTTCTTATCCCACATCTTGCTCTACTCAACATAGCTTTAGGTGTTATCTCAAATGATTTTGCTCTCATGTACTCTGCTACTCCAGGAGCTTCTCTCTCTATAACTGCGAGAGTTGCTTCAGGTGTCACATCTCTCTTTGAAAAACCAGTTCCTCCATTTGTTACAATCAAATCTGCAACATCCTCATCTGCTAGTTTTTTTAACTCCTCACAAATCTCCTCATATGTATCTGGTAACATATTATAGTAAACATTTTCATAGTTTTTATGACTTTCGAAAATCTCTTTTAATTTCTCTCCAGTTACATCTATTCTCTCTCCTCTTGAACCCTTATCACTCAATGTTATTATAGCTACTCTTATCATCTCTATCTCCTTTTTATAGTATCGGTGCTATCAGTTTCGATATAGATTCTAGCACTCTATCTTTTTTTCCTCTTTCTCTATACTCTTTCAAAGTTACTTTTTTTGATTCTAATATATCAGATTTGATTCTATTTTCTAGCTCTGTTATACTACTTCCTAAAATTAGTAAGCTTATCTCAAAATTTTGATACATACTTCTATAATCAAAGTTTGCTGTTCCTACAAGTGCGATCTCTCCATCTACCACAATAAGTTTACTGTGAATAAATCCATCCTTATACTTATAAACCTCTGCTCCTAGTTCAATCAACTCACCATAAAAATATTGGTTTGCCCAGTAGACAAAAGCGTGATCTCCAACACTCGGAATAACAATCTTAACTTTTATTCCTGAAACAAGCGCTCCTTTTAAAGCTTCTAAAATTGGTTCATCCGGAATAAAATATGGCGTTTGTATATGTATACTTTTTTCAGCTTTTATTATCAAAGTTAAAATTGTATCCTTTATTGTATGAAACTCATAATTCGGCCCTGAGCTTACAACTTGAATAGGTGTCAGCTGGTACTCTCTTTTTTGTAAAGTTGGATTTTCAAAAATATCTGTTGTGTCTTTTTTCAAAAATTTCCAACTTCTTTCAAACTCATGAAGATAATCTATAATAGCCTCACCTTTAATTGAAAAACCTATATCTTGCCACTTTCCAAGTCGCCCTTTTCCAATATAATCCTTTCCTATATTCAAGCCACCAGAAAAACAAAGTTCATTATCTACAAGAGTTATTTTTCTATGGTCTCTATAGTTTGCTCTCAAATTCCCAATCTTTATAAATGGGAAATACGATGGAAAAAATATCTCTATCATAATGCCTGCTTTTCTCAGAGTTTCAATTCTTTTTTTAGAAACACCCCTCGTTCCAGCTCCATCTACAATTATTTTTATTTCAACACCATCTTTTGCACGCTCTAAAAGTAAATCATATATAGGTCCACCAACCTCATCATCATCAAATATATAATACTCCATATAGATGTATCTTTTTGCATTTTTAATAGCCAAAGTTAAACTATTAAAAAAATATTCGTTTTTACGATAGAAAATAAAACTGTTGTTGTGAGTCATTTTACCTAAAAGAACCCCATCTAAATATCTGCTTAATCCAAGCCATTTTTTTATGCTTACCATTGATTTCTTATTTAAACTTTTTGAATATTCATGGCTACTTTTTAAATAATATTTTGCCAAAGCTCTTCTCTTTTTAAAACTAACGCCAAAAAAAAGATAAACTATAAATCCAAAATATGATGTCAATAGTAGTATGGTTATCCAAAAAAGAGTAAACACAGGTCTCTTTCTTTCAAAAAATATAATGATTATTGCGAATATAATATTTACAAAAACTAAGTAGTCTTTTAATGCTATCAATATCTCTTTCACATAACTCACCTCTAATTTTTTTAGAAAAAAGAGAAGAGTCTAAACTCTTCTCTTTATTTGAATTTTAAATCCAACTCTCTAAAGTTATCCTCTAAACCTTTTCCGTTAGAGAACTCCTTTTTTATTTTCTTTATAAACGTTCCCATTTCATCGGCACTTCCAACAAGTCTGTTAAAAATTCCAAGATATTCAGTTATAATAGGATTATCTACATCATATGGATATCTCATCAAATGATCTATCTCACTCCAAGCTTCTTCAAACACCGTTCTAACTTGTATCTCTACAAGTACCTCATCTTGTTTTGTAACTGGAACTCCAATCAAATAATGAATAGATCTATAACCATGATCTCTCACTATAATCTCACAATCTAAGTCTTGAATAGTATTTTTTAAATCTTGAATATTATAGTCCCCTCTTCTTATATTAATCTGAGGAGTCTCTTTTGTATCCCAAAGTTTCGTAATCTCTCCATGAATTCCACGCCAGTCATCTTTAAATAGATGTAGCACACGTATTCCTATAAGGTCAGTGATAATCTCTTTATAGTTTTCAGCATTTATTCCACGATCTGCGTATTTACGACCCTTTCTTATAATCTTTTCTACAAGGTGTGTCGCTTTTTTAACTCTTCTTCTCACTGAGTGAACTCCCACGCTATCAATTAGCTTAGAAACTATATGCTCAGCTTCTTTTTCTAAATAAGGAACCAGTTTTAAATAGTCAGCATAAATCTTCATAAGTTCATCCCAATCTAAACCTGTAGATTCAAAATACTCTTCAGTTATTGAGAATATTTTGAAAAATTCTTCCCTGTTTATATTACTGTTTAACATCAAAATAAACACCTCTTTACTATTTTCTAGGTATCTTTTCTAGTGAAATTTCACAAGTTTTTCTGTAAGCAACTACTTCTGTTTGTTTTAGCTCTCTCGCCTCTATTGGAGAAGTAGTAACTATTCTTTCTCTAATATTAAAGTCATTTCCTCTAATAATATGAACTCTTTCAACAGATATCTTGTCTCCTTCGATAAATTCAACTCTATCCAAGTCACATCTGAAGTTTATCCAGCTTTGTAGTACTGGTGTTTTATCTATTACATTTAAAAGGGCTAGTGAGTATAATGAATTCTCCTCTTGAAGTAATCTCTCTTTTTTAGCCTCTCCTAACTCTAAAATCTCTTTTTCTAATAGATCTAGTTTCATAACTTCAATTCTATTTTCAAAAGAAACTTTTCCTGTTAATAGTTCACCCTTTAATTCGATAAGATGTCCAACAAAAATCTCTTTTAAAAGCTTCACATTGAACAGGAATCTTTTTACATTATTATTTTTAAATATTTTATAGTAGTAATTATTTACAACCGTATTAAAAGAGCCATCCTCTTTTAAGTCTATCTCTAAACCTAACTTAAACTCTCTGTTCTTTAGTTCTAAATATTTCCTCTTATTTATTTCAACGATTCTACTGCTACATTCTTTTAAATGTAATTCGTCAATTTTTAAATCGGTAATCCCAAAAGTTTTTATTAGATTTTGATTTTTCATATCCTTTATAGTTGAAAATTCAATTGGTAACCTATCCAATTTTAAAGAGCTATACCTTATCTCTAAAGCACTCTCCATCAATTTAAAATCTTCATTTTTAACCTCTAATACCTCTGGCTCTCTTTTTGTAACATCTGATACTGATACTATAGGCAACTCAACTACTTCAGAATGTTCCTCTTCTAAAACTTCCTCTATAGTTTCTAAAACTGTTTCTGTTTCTACCTCTACTATCTCATCACATGTTTCTGCTTCAGAATCTTCTGAAATTACCGAAAGAGCTTTTTTCCAATATATGCCTCTTGTAATTCAGATTCCTCTAACTCCTCTGAGCAAAGATAACATTTCAGTTCTTTAAAGAACTCCTCTTCACTATGAGGTAACAGTTTAATTCCTAACTCATTCAATCTTTCGATTGTTTTTGTTTTTAAAACATTTGAGTTGCTCACTGCATAGATAATATCTCTTTTCTCTATCGTAGATAATATTGATTCTAACATGTCAATAAAATCTATATTATTTAAATCTAATCCTAAAATTAGCGTCGGATATGTTTTTATATCCTCTCTTATGTTGTTAAAGAAATTTTTATAGAAATCTAAAACATTTAGTTTTCTATAATCTTGAATAGAAACAAACAATTTTTCATGTCTATTTACATCTCCTAACACTTTGTAATGCTTGATCTCTCCGTTTAATGCTGTACATATATTTTCATCTGTTGGTAATATTTTTACTACCTTACTTGAATTTATATCATCTAAAACTATATCGTAATCTGTAGAAAAAACAGCATTTATTTTATCGCTCTCAGAAAAAACATTTAGTAATTCTGAAGTCTCTCTATTTGTTTCATACAAATTTTTGATTTTTCTCAATAATGAACTTCTACTGCTAACAACGCCATCTAAGTAAACTTGACTAACTTGGAATAAAGAGTTTTCATCTCTAATGTAGCCTTTTATATTTTCTTTCATATCTTTCATTAACAGTTTTGCTAACTCTCTTCTTGTGGGATAACCAGCTTGTCTAACCAAGAAATCTCCTAAGAAAAGATTTATTTTATCTGTATCATTAAATTTATTGAAAAAACTCATAGTAACACCTCTCTTTCTTAAAAAAAATAACACTTTGGCAATATAAGTATATCTTAATTTTAGCTATTTAACAAGCATATTCTTTCAAAAAATATAAAAAAAACCTGTAAAAAGACTAAATCTACTTTACAGGTTCAAATTTTATTGCCGTTTTTATTTAATTATGAAAGAACTCGCTATAACTTTTCCATCCTCAGTATATAAAACTGCTCCTTGTCCTGGAGTTACTGCTCTTATATTATCTTCAGTGAAGATCACTTCGATAACATCATTATCAATAACTTTTACTGTACAAGGATGAAGTCTATCTCTTGAACGAGCTTTTACAAAACAGTTCATTCCGTCTAACTCTTTAACTTCATTTACTAAAAATAGATTTAAACTATTAGCTATAAGGCTATCTCTCATTAAATCATCATTATCTCCAACTATTACAGTATTATTCTTTTTATCTAAAGCTACTACATAAAGTGGGTTTGCTGATGCGATTCCTAATCCTTTTCTTTGTCCGATTGTATAGAAAGCTAAACCGTTATGTTTTCCTAAAGTTTTTCCATTTAAGTCAACTATTTTACCAGGTCTTCCTATTTTACCATCAGTTTTATCCATTAAGAACTCTTTTAATTTTCCATCCTCAACGAAACAAATCTCTTGCGAATCTCTTTTAGCGTAAACTCTTACACCAAGATCTTTTGCTAATTCTCTAACTGCTGGTTTTTCCATCTTTCCGATAGGGAATATTATATAATCTAAATTTTCTTTTTTAATTTGAGAAAGGAAATATACTTGATCCTTATTCATATCGTCACCGATTGCTAAAGTTCCATCAATTATGTTTGCATAGTGACCAGTTGCTAAAGCCTCTGCTCCCTTTTCTCTTGCAAACTCTATAAGCTTTCCAAATTTAATTTTTCTGTTACAAACCATACAAGGGTTAGGTGTTCTTCCTGAGCTATACTCATCTACGAAGTAATCAATAACCTCTTTTCCAAACTCTTTTGTAACATCTAAAAGATAATGTTCGATTCCTAAATCATCACATATTCTTTTTGCATCTTTATCCTCTTCACCACAAGTTTTCATTGTTACACCAAAAATTGTATAACCTTGTTTTTTTAGAAGATAAGCAACTGTTGACGAATCAACACCACCACTCATAGCCACTGCTATGACTTTTTTTTCATTCTCTTTTTTAAACTCTAAGTTCATAAATTACCATCCTTAAGAAATATTATTTCCTATTATTATTTGTAGAAGGCAAATATAATAGTTGCAATTCCAAATATTAGAATTATAAGACCTGAGAATTTACTGATTTTGATTAAAATGTCACGTGTCACTCTCTTTTTAAAATGATGAATTAAAAACATCGTAACAAACCACATTGATGCTCCACCAATTCCAATTCCAGTTCCTAACTCTAATACTGTCATCTCTTTTATATCGCAGTCTATCACACCCAATAAAGTATAAATTCCTGCAATAACTAATAGAGACGATATATTAAATATTGAAAGTAAAAACATCTCGAAATAATCCTGCACCAAAGTGTAGTTATCATCCTCTGACTCTTTTATCTCTGGTTGAGTTAAAAGTTTTCTACTTCCAACAAATATCAAAAATACACTTATCAACACTTGTAGCGGAGCTTCATATTTTAATATATAATCATCTACTCTACTTATAAAAAGAAAAGATATTATTCCATAGATTACATCTACTGATACCATTCCTAGTGCCGATACATACCCTTTTTTCTCTCCCTCTGTCATAGCTTTTTCCATACAATAGATTCCAACAGGACCAAACGGAAGAGATAATATTATACCTGTTATTATACCTTTAAAAAAAATCATATTCAATCTCCTCAAAAGTGTATTTCCATAATTGTTTTGTTTCCTAAATTTTAACACAAAAATATTAAAAAACAAAGTAAATTCCTCATTTTCAGAGAGTTTACAGGCTTAGCTCCCTCAATTTAGATTTAACCATATCAAAAAATAGCTTTCTATCCTCGTCATTATCTCTTATATCCATATTATCTATATTTATTTTTAAAACAACTGAGTCGTTATATTCATTAAAGAAGTTCGAATACTCCTCGTTCAGAGAGTTCCAATACTCTTTCTCGACACCCATCTCGAAATCTCTACCTCTCTCTTTTATCTTTCTTATAGCATTATCTACACTTGTTTCTAAATAAACTATCAACACAGGATTCTCTCTTGCTGATATTAATTTTTTCCAAAAAGATTCATATAAATTGAATTCATCTTCACTCATGAAACCATTTTTCAGATGCATCTTTGCAAATAAAAAATCACCAAAGATACTTCTATCCATTATACATCCATTGAATTTAGAAGCTTCTTCTATTATATCTATTCTTTTGTTTAAAAAATACATCTGACTTAGCAATGAGTATCTCTCTTTATTTGAATAGAATTTATCTAAAAAAGGGTTATCTATATACGGTTCTTGAAAAAACTCAATAGATAATTCTTTAGCTAATAGTTCTCCTAAGGTTGTCTTTCCAGCTCCAACAACTCCCTCTATACAGATAACATTTTTCATAATCTTATCCTAACACTCCTTTTTGAAGGAATCTTTTTAAGTTACTTGTTACCATTCCGATTGCAACTTTGTTCTCTCCACCTCTTGGGATGATCACATCTGCGTATCTCTTACTCGGCTCACAGAACTCTAAGTACATTGGCTTTACAGTTTTTAAGTATTGATTTTTTACAGATTCGAAACTTCTTCCTCTCTCTGTCATATCTCTTTCAATTCTTCTTAAAATCATTTCATCTGCGTCTGTATCTACGAATATTTTTACATCGAACAGCTCTCTGATTTCTGGTACTGCAAATATAAGTATTCCCTCAACGATTATTATTTTAGAAGGCTCTAATCTTACACATCCCTCTTTTCTAGAGTGAGTTGTGAAATCGTATATAGGTCTGTCGATAGCCTCTCCGTTTACTAATTTAGTTAAATGCTCTTTTAAAAGATCAAACTCGATAGAATCCGGGTGGTCAAAGTTAACTGCTGCTTTTTCTTCTAATGATAAGTTTGTTAGCTCTCTATAATAAGCATCTTGCTCAACTAGTACTGCGTCTTCTGATTTGAAAGCTTTTGCTAAATTATGTGCTATAGTTGTTTTTCCGCTTCCACTTCCTCCAGCTACTCCGATCAATATGCAATTTTTCATGTTTTGTTTTCCTCCTTAAGTGTTACTGCGTATAATTTTTTATAATCTTATATATTATAGCACACTTTTCAAAAAAAAATAAAATATAATATAAATATAGACTATATATTTTTTTTGATGTATACTTTACGATATAGTTGTTTTTAAAGGAGAAGATTTTTTATGAGTATGACAGAAAAAGACATTGACCTTCAAA
>NZ_JTLI01000047.1 GCF_000799075.1 Cetobacterium sp. ZOR0034 | reverse complement strand
AGACATAAAATCACTTCCTTCAAGTTTTAGTTTACATGATTTGTTATTTTATGTCTACAAACTTATTCTAGCACCATTTTTAATTTTATTCAATGCTTTTACTTTTACATTTATCAAAATTTAATCGAAACTTTATTAGGGGTAGAGTCCTATTTTCGCGGAAATCTTACGTTAAGGAATAATTTATATACTATGTTTTAATGAGGTATGCCCTATTGGAACATTAACTAAAATAAGTAAAATCAATACTTCGAGGTGTCCCAATAGACTTATATCACAATTATTTTAAAATTAAATAAGTCTATGCGTTTTGGTGGTTTATTAATAAAACACTCAAATTGCTACAACCATTGAAATTACTAGCTTAATTTTGTTTAACGTACGGATTGCACATTTTCCTGACGCTACCCCTATTAAAGAAGTTAAAAGTTATATATATGTAGCTTTAAAGGAGGATTTATTATGATTAAAAGACAGTACACTATAAAATAACAATTAGCACTTGAAATATTATCAGCAGTATTTTTTTTATTAATCTCAATATTTGATGTTTTCTTTAAATTAAAGTATATGGATCTCGCGTATGGGATTTGCATAGCTGTAGTAGTAGTTATTTTTATCTTTAACTCGACATTTAAAGGAATAAATGACGAAGCATCAAACCAGATTCTATCAAAGGCAAATGAAAAAAGCCTAAATTTTCTATTCCTATCGATCTTTGTAGTAGGAATGATAGCAACTACATCTGAAGTTTCAGGAGTTTTTAAATCTGTGGGAATTTTAGGAGTGGTTATAATGTTTATACTATTATGCTTTACTATATTCAGATTTGCCTTATTTACACATTACGACAGAAAGGGGATTTTTGATTAATTGTCTATCTTGAAAACTAATATAAAAGAATATAGAGAAAAAACTCTATCAAACAAAATGAACTAGTAAAATTAGTAGGTTTTAGACGCGAAACCATAGTTCATCTAGAGAATGGAAGATATAACCCGTCCCTTAAACTAGCTATGGATATAGCTAAAATATTTAACACAACAGTTGAAACTTTATTTGAATTTATTGACCAAAACGATAGCTAGATATTTACATGTACCCTTTCTAGTATTTATCTCCTTATTCAAGAGAGAAAGGTCTGTTATCTCTCTTATCAGACGACTAGAGCTGTGTGAGGCCACATGGTTGAGGGGTACATACGAGTCAAAGACGCTCGAATTACAGTATGCCGGGCTCTTCCGCCCCACGATATTTTAATTCATTCTCCTATTCACTAACATTGTTAAGTAGAAACTTATTCTTAAATTAATATTTATTAATTTAAGAATTTGCAACAAGATCATTAAATATACTGTTTTTAAAGCAAGATACTGCCAGCATTGACCCATATTTTATATTTATTTGCTTATTACTATTGTTATATTTGGAAACGAATACATTAAAACGATTTTAGATATTTTCTTACGAAAAAAATATACTATTCCTAAAAAACACATTTAAAGGTATCTAGAAAAAAAGTGTATCTTTTGAAAAAAATTCAATTGATACACTTACTATTTCTTATTATTCAATTCATATATATTTGAACTAAGTGAATTTATGCTAGTACTCAAATTTTCAAGCTTACCTTCTATTCTAATTAACAAGTACATTGTAACGATAGCAGGGAACCCTAAATTTGACACTAGAGTCATTAAATCTAGTTCCATCGAGTTATTCCTCCAATTAAACTTTAAAATTGATTAGAACGCCCCTCAAAAGTTCAAAGAGACGTTCCATGTGTTACTATATAACTAAGTCATATCCAGTAGTTGCAGTTTGAACTACTTTTGCTTCTATTGCTGCTTCAAGTTCTTCTCCAAATCTAGGCGCAAATACATTTTTAGCAACTATTTGGTCCATAGCTTCTTTTATTTCTGCTTCAGTTATATCTTCTTTAGGATCTGATACAAATAAGCTTACTTTTCTTCCAAGAGTTGTAGAGAAAACCATTAATAATCTAGTTTCTATATTTCTCATTTCTTAATCCCCTTTCTTATTTAAATTAATTTGCTGGTGTTAATTCTGTATTGTCTATTTTTACTACAGATAGTACGTCATGTTTTTGTAGACCGTTTAATATCTCAGCTACGTTGTAAACATCAACTACTTTTGCATCGTTTTTAACGTTTGAAAAACTTCTAGTTTTAACTATTGTTCTTCCGTTGTTACCTAAACCACAATCATATTTGATTCTTAAAGCTGACATTTGAGCAACTTCTGAAGCGTTTGGAGCTAATTTCATATCTGGCATTTTCATTCCTCCTTTGAAAAATTAATTTAACTTAAGTGTAGTAAAAAGGCTCGATTAAGTCCTAAAAGATAGTTGGGAATTATATAGGAGTGAGATTATTGATGAAAAAAGTTTTTATAAATAAATGCTACGCATGAGCTTATACAATTAAAAAAGAACTATATGCTGTTAAACCTGCGGTTAATCAGCCCCAGTATGTTCCAAGATTACACTACATAAAAACTAAGGCATACGAAGTGAAGCTACATATTAACTCATATAAAATAGGATTTTTTTATTAGGATATGAGCTAATATGTAGCTTTATTTTTGTGCTTACTATTTATTTCGTTTAATCTTGGCCATACTTCTCCCTCCGCGCTCTCTGCTCCCCCGCCACCTTTCCCTTTGCGTTTAGTTATGTTAGGTCCGATAAATAAAAAAGACAGGTTATAGCTCAAAAAGCTATAACCTGTCTTTTTAAAATTAACCTATATAAATAGATCTAATGATAGTAATATAAATGAAATAATACCACCTTTAATAGCCATATCTATAGTTATAAAAGATTCTCTCTTTTTTCTAGATTTAACTTTTACTTTTTCCAATAATATCACTCCTTACATATTTGGAGTATTGTCTATTAGTTAATAACTTAAACTTGTATATGTTGTTACTGATGCTATACATGATTTTAACACTTTGGGAGTTTGGCTATCGCCACTGGGCTTTTCATTTCAATCTTTTGAGATAAGTCGTTCAAAAGGATTTCCATTGCAATCCCTAACTCAAAACCATCTTTTAATCAAAAGTTTCATGGAATTTGATGCTAAGAGCTTTGAATTAAAGTTTTATTGGGTTTTAAGTGATTAGCCTACGGCTGTGCCCCTCTGACAAAATCTAAAAAGCACTCATATGTTCGTTTACAACAAGCTCAACGTACATCATATTGTATATCATGTAGTTTTCGCATCTTGACACTCGCTATATTCGTACATTTTTTAGATTGCCATTCACTGCCCCTTCGCCCAATGCCCTGTTCGTATGTTTTTGTAGGTTATTTATTTTCATTGATATTTTATTGGACCTTCACATTTAGGACTATATATTTATTTTGAAATTAAAATTTATTACTTTTATAGACACTTTTAGATTATTGGAATTGGGTTACGGTTCTAAAGTATTTAGGTTTAATGAAGCGAAGGATAAAACCGTTGCTCCGCTATCCTACGCTAGGTAAATTAGGCTTCTAAAAATAGTATTTATTTTAAACTTTTTATTTCAACTATATTTCTTTAAAATTGAGATATTGCAGTAGTTTGGTTTATTCAATTAATATCAAACCCTATAATTAAATTATCAAGAAAATATTAACAATTTGGGGATTAATAGGGGGGATTTTATGAAAAAATTAGTTGTTGATTTAGGTCATGGAGCAAGTGATCCAGGAGCAATTGGACAAGCTGGAACTTGTGAAGCAAATATTGTTTTAGGTGCGACACGTTGCAATATGAAAAGTATTGCCTAGTTTAATCACGTTAAACTAAGAACTAATAATCCGAGAAGTAAAATGATAGAGTAACGCCTTGAAGTGCTTCCCATAATACTCCGAATGGCGTATTTATAGGTAAATATAAATAGGTCATAAGCTCGGTGAAGACGGCTGAGAGTACACCCTAACTTAATACTAGATTAAAAGGAAATGTGAACCTAACAAGGTCAAGTGTATGATAGGTCGGTGGTCTATAAAATATCTATGGTAAGAATGTATGTAATAAAACATACTGACGAAGTTCTGAATGTACGGGTCTAAACTACAGATATATAGAAATGTATATAACATAAAAATGTTGTTAATGAGGTAAAGTAAATCTCTAAAATATGAAATACCTTATAGCGTTAAAGGCGCTATCTAGTTAACAGGCTCAGAGGAACTACCTAAGGATATATGAATAGATAAGATTATTGGAACGTGGAAAGCTAGAAATGCGGAGGTTTTACCACCGATGAAGCATTGATATGGTAACATATCTTAATTCTAGTGAGAGTAGGGACACAGTACCTATGAAGCCATGATAATAAATGGTGGAGGGATAGTCCCAAGTCAATATATGATAAAACAAAAATTTCAAAAATGTATATTAGGTTCTTGTAAGACTAAAAGAGATGAAAATTTGCTAGTTAAGGAATGATTAATCGACTAATGACAACGAAAATGCTAAAGAAGAGAAAACTTAGAAATAATGAGTACTATAGTGCTCAATGGATATTTGATGACCTTTATAATAAATCTAAAACAAAGAATAATTATAGATTTTATAAATTAATGGATTTAATTACAAGTAAACAAAATATTGAACTTGCCTACAGAAATATAAAAAAGAATACAGGAAGTAAAACAAGTGGTTATAATGGAAAAACTATAGATGATTTAATACTAAAAACTAATGGTGATATAATCGGATATGTTAACCGAAGGTTAGAAAATTACCACCCGCACAAAGTTCGTAGAGTTGAGGTACCAAAGGATAATGGTAAAATGAGACCGCTAGGAATACCTACAATAGAGGATAGACTTATTCAACAATGTATACTTCAAATTCTAGAACCAATATGCGAAGCAAAATTCTATAATCATAGCTATGGATTTAGACCAAATAGAAGCACACATCATGCAATGGCAAGGTGCTATTACCTAATGCAGAAAAGTAAATTTCAATATGTAGTTGATATTGATATAAAAGGTTTCTTTGATAATGTAAATCATGGTAAGCTTCTAAAGCAAATTTGGGCATTAGGCATTCGGGATAAACACCTGATAAGTATTATAGGAAAAATATTAAAATCACCTATAGAAGGCATTGGCATCCCAAATAAAGGAACACCACAAGGTGGTATACTGTCTCCTCTACTATCAAATATAGTTCTTAATGAGCTGGATTGGTGGATAGCCAATCAATGGGAATATTTCAAGCCTGTACACAATTATGAAAGAAATCGTCAAGATCGAGCATCTAAAGATAAAAGTAATAAATACAGAGCATTGAAAAAAACTAATCTTAAGGAAATGTATATAGTAAGGTATGCAGATGACTTCAAAATATTTTGTAGAAGTTATAATAGTGGAAATAAAATATTTCAAGCTATAAAAATGTGGCTTAAAGAAAGACTTCACTTGGAAATAAGTAATGAAAAATCAAAAATTGTAAATCTAAAAACTAATTATTCTGAGTATCTAGGATTTAAAATAAAAGTTCATGAAAAAGAAAATAAAGTAGTTGTAAAATCACATATAAGCAATAAAGCATCTTTGAAAATTCAAGAAAAGATAAAGAAACAAATACTTGAAATTCAAAAATATCCTACAATAAAAAATATAAATAAATATAATTCTATTATATTAGGAGTTCATAATTACTACAAAGTAGCAACAAATGTAAGTATAGATTTTAGAAACATCTCCTATATAGTAAATAAGAGCCTATACAATCGAACTAAAAATATAAAAGGAAAATCTGGAATAAAATCTGAGTGTTATATGAAATTTTACGGCAAATACAAGGCTAAAACAACGTATATTCAAAGAATAGCATTGTTCCCAATTGCAGGAATATCAAATAAACCACCTATGAATTTTTCTCAAAACATATGTAATTATACCCACAGTGGTAGAGAAAAAATTCATAAAAATCAGCAAAGTGTCCCATCATATATTTTAAAATATATAATGGAAAATCCAATCCACTCTAAAAGCATTGAATATAATGATAATAGAATCTCATTATATGTAGGTCAAAATGGTATTTGCCCTGTAAGCAGAGAACTTTTAGAGATCGGTAATATGGAATGTCATCATAAAAAACCTTATGTTAATGGTGGTACTGATAGTTATAACAATTTAATATTCCTGAAAACTGAAGTGCATAAACTTATACATGCAAAGTCAGAAGATACATTAAATAAATACTTAAATTTGCTAAATTTAGATTGTAATGCTCTTAATAAACTAAATAAACTTCGTATTTTAGTTGGAAATTTTGAGATTTAGATAATAAATATATATTGATGGAGCGCCGTATGAGGTGAAAGTCTCACGTACGGTGTGGAGCAGGGGAAAAGATGAAGATTATATCAAAGTCTTACCTATTGCTATCTATAGGAAAGGAACTTAATGAATTACTGAAAGGTTGTAACCTTGATATCAAGTTTACAAGGCTATCTAATACTTATCTTTCATTATCTGAAAGGACCAAGATAGCAAATAATTTTAAAGCAGATTATTTTTTATCAATTCATATTAATTCAGCTAGTGATAAAACTGTAAGAGGTGTTGAAGTCTGGCAATATTCAAATAATAATGAGAAGCTTAATAAATTTTCTAATGGCTTATGTAGTGATGTATCAAAGATTCTTAACATTAGAAATAGAGGTTTGAAGCTAAGTAAGGAGCTCTCAGTTTTAAGAAATACAACAATGCCTGCTGCATTAATTGAAGTAGATTTCATTTCAAATGCTCAGGCGGAAAAAGATTTAAAAGTTAATGCTAATATTAAGACGATAGCTATAGCTATTAAAAATAATTTAATGAAATTATTTGAGTTAGAAGTATCTACAAATGATACTTTGTATAAGGTTTGTATTGGGGCTTATCGTGATAAAAATAATGCTTTAAATCAAGTTAAATTGGCTAAGGATAAAGGTTTTAAGGATACATATATAATTTAAAATATAGTGTTCACAAAAACATCTGTTATCGTGGACACTTATAAAATGTAGGTTATGCTATAATTAAATTAACAGTTGTTATCTATAAAAAGGGGGAGTAATCTTGATTAAAATAGGTTGTTTAGCTAGATTTTTTAACAGATATGAGGATGAAGTTGAATTTGCTGAGAAGAATAATTTTGATTTAATGCAATTATGGTATGACAATAGGGGACTATCTTTACATAAAGATGAGGGTGATTTTATAAGTACCATAAAACATTATAAGTTTCCAACAATAGTGCATGCAGTTTTAGATGTAAATGAGTTTGAAGAGCATATACCAAAACTATTAGATATACTAAATGAATTAGAGCATAAAGAGATTATAATTCATCCAATATGTCAAAGTGAGGTTATAGATGAAAATACTTTGGATAAATTAGATAAAATGATTAAATTTACATTAGATATATATAGACCAAATGGTATAACTGTCTTTTTAGAAAATAATAGTAAATTAGACCCAATATTTACAGATACATATGAGATAGAAAAGATATTTAGACAAAATGAAGAGCTAGAATTTATCTTGGATTATGTGGAAAGCTAAAACTTTATTAAAAGAACCATACAAAGAAAAAGAAAAAAATTACAAAAAAAATCATACAGAATACAAAAATTATGTGCGTGGTATGGAAGATGTAGACATCAATAAAGAAAAAGATGATACACCTAACGCATGGAGGAAGATTACCAAAAATGAAAACAGTTATGAAAGATAAAACAGAATTAGAAATTTTGGAAGAAAAAAAAGAAAAGTTAGATTTAAAAATAAAGCAGCATAAAAGAACTCAAAGTAATAGAAAACTTAGAGCAAGACATTTAATTGAAGTTGGAGCTTTACTTGAAGTTGCAGAAATAGATCAAGAAAATAAAAATACGTTACTTGGCTATTTTATTAATTACAAAAAAATCTCAAATGAGGAAAAAGAAATTTTAAAAATTCAAGGAAAAGAATTACTTGAAAAGAGAAAACTTGAAAGAGTTTCTAAAAAAGAAAAACTAAAAAGAAGTTTAACCAATATAGAAATTCAAGAATTATTAAAGTTATCACAAACAAATAATATATTTGAAGTTATAACCAAAGAATTTAAAAAAAAATTATTAGAACATTTAACATTTGAAGAATATCAAATTTTAATTAAAAGATTTAATTGAATTTCTATTTAAAGCCGTTTAAAATCAATTTTAACGGCTTTTTTATTTTTATGATAAAAATATTCGTTAAAATCTATGGAACAGGCTTAAATTTGATTTTACGAAGTTTTAACACCATTATTAAGTGTGTTTTAATTCTAAATATATTTATTACTGTAACTCTTTCAATTTTCCTTTTTTTCAAAAAGAACAATTTCAATCGTTATTATTAAAAAATTAATTATAAAAATATTTTTAATTTTTATAAATTGATTGGATTTTTAATTTAAAAAAAATAAGAAAAAAATCTTTTTAAAAAAAATACATCTTATTAATAAGACTTATTATTCTTTTATCTTATTAATAATATCTTATTAAGACCCTCCAAATCCCTTAATTAGTGGGAACTTTCAAAAGGTAGTTTGCTACAAAAAAACGGTTTTTCGATTTCAGTTTACTACAAAAAAACGGTTTTTCAATTTCAGTTTACTACAAAAAAAC
>NZ_JTLI01000046.1 GCF_000799075.1 Cetobacterium sp. ZOR0034 | reverse complement strand
TGGTTTGCCATTTCTGGCATTTTGTTATTTTCATAACTTCTGACTATTTTCTCTATTCGGTTGTTAATGTCCTTATCACTTTTTCTTCGTTTGCGGCACTTCCCGCTCACAAGAAATATAGTACCATAATTTTTAAACTTCGTCAACACTTTTTTTAAAATATTTTTATTTTTATTTTATTACTATAATCGATAGTAATAAAAAAGAGAGGAAGTTTCCTCTCTTTAAATTTATATTTTTATAAAACTAGAACTTTATAGTTACTCCAGTTTCTACTATTGTCATATCTTGATCTTTTTTGTTTCCTTTTGTATTTTCCCACTTACCAAATTGATATCCTAAACTAGTGAATAGTGTAGTTGAAGATGTTAATTCATAAGTTGTATGAGCATAGAATCTATTTACATCAAATGCATCTTTCATGCTGTCTCCCATACCATATTTATCTTTTCCGTCTACATCTTTAGAGTCATAAGTTATATATCCTCTATACTCTCCTGAAACTGCAAACTTTCCTAATTTAGCTTTTGGAGTGAATAATCTAATTTGTTGGTATGTATATTCTGCGTCGTTCTCAATTGCATACTCTCCTTCGAAGTAGTATGAAACTCCCCATCCATTATAAGATAATTTTGGTTGGAATTCCACATAGTTAGAATCTGAACCATCATAATCTCCCTCATTATTTTGTCTCGATGCGTACTCATATAAGAAGTATCCTGACAACCAGTTTGTAGGAGCAAATCCTAAAGTTAAATCAAATTTATCCCATGAATTTTGAGAAATATATGTAAATCCTAAAGAGTAGTTATCAAAAATATTACTTCTTTCTACTCCTACATATGTTCTTGTATTTCCTTTAGCGAATAAATCATTATCTCCGTAAGAATCTTTTGTATTAGAAGTGAAATATCTTCTCATTGCAAACGATCCAGTCCAGTTATCTCCATAAGCAAAGTTAGTATATAATCTTGCCGAGTTTGACCCTAAATTTCCATTAGTTGATCCAGTTTTGTTTTCAGACCAAATTCCTGTTTTGATTGATGTTAATTTTAATGTAGGTGCTTCTTCTATAACAACTATCTCTGCTACAGGCTCAGCTACAACTACAACCTCTTTTGATACTTCTACTGGTGCTACTACAGCCTCTTTCGCAGATGCAGTTGCTCCAACTACTAATAAAGAACCTAATAAAAGTGCTAACTTTTTCATATAAATTCCCTCCAGTTAATTTTTTTTTAGAAATCCCCGTTTTGAATTTCTCCCGTTACCTAAGTTTATACAATATTTTAATCTATTTGTAAACATTTTTTTATTTTTTTCAAACTTTTTACAACTTTTTTACGTCTAGATTTTTCAATTTTTTTTATTTATCTTCATCTTTTTTTCATATATATCAAACTTTTTCATGATTATGTATAGTATAACATCACTGAACATTTAGTCATCGCTTTTTCTGCATATATTTTTTTTATTTTTAAATTTATTATATATATCTATAAACTTTCTAATTTTTTTTAAAATCAATATTTTTAAATTCTATTTTTTATTTTTATTCTTAAAAAAATTATAAAAAAAAGCAGATACATAAATGTATCTGCAAAACTTCTTGAATAAAAACAATTATCTCTTTGAGAATTGTGGAGATCTTCTTGCTTTTCTCTTTCCGTATTTCTTTCTTTCTACCATTCTTGAGTCTCTTGTTAAGAATCCAGCTGCTTTTAAAGCTCCTCTTAAAGTCTCATCAGCTTCAACTAAAGCTCTTGATAATCCGTGTCTGATAGCTCCTGCTTGTCCAGCGTTTCCTCCACCGATTACGTTTACTTTAACTTCGAACTTATCTAAAGTCTCAGTTAAGTTTAATGGTTGCTCAACGATTTTAGAAAGTAACTCTCTTCCACCGAAGTACTCTGCCATAGTTTTTCCGTTTATTTCGATTCCTTTTCCACCAGGGATAAGTCTTACTCTTGCTACTGAAGTTTTTCTTCTTCCAGTTCCTCTATATTGAATCATTTCTGCCACTGTCAATCCCTCCTAATTAAAATTCTACCTTTACTGGTTTTTGTGCAGTATGAGCGTGCTCAGCTCCAACAAATATTCTTAATCTTGTTAACTGCTCTCTTCCTAATCTGTTCTTTGGAAGCATTCTCTTAACAGCTAGCATTAAAGCTTCTTTAGGATTCTTAGCAAGAATCTCTTCTAATCTTCTTTCTTTTAATCCACCAGGGAATCCTGAGTGACTGTAGTATACTTTATCTGTTAATTTCTTTCCAGTTACAGCAATCTTCTCGATGTTTGTAACGATTACGAAGTCTCCTCCATCAATGTGTGGAGTGTAAGAAACTTTATCTTTACCCATTAATTTTTTAGCTATCTCAGCAGCTAATCTTCCTAAAATTTTTCCTTCTGCGTCGTATTGAACGAATTCTCTAACAACGTCTTCTTTTCTTTGCATTGCAGTGTATTTTTTCACGTTTTTTTTCCTCCTCGAAAATAGTTATATTTATTTTAATATAACGAACGGCGTTCCTTTGTGGGAAAGGATTTATTATACCTATCTATTATATCCACTTTTTCTTATTTTGTCAATTACTTTTTGAAGATTCCTAAAGGTTTTCCTAGAGGTAAAAACTCTCTTCCAAAAGTTTTATTTAATACGTTTGCAGCTGATCCGTAGAATGACATTAAAGCTATTAATAATTCAGCTACTGATGCTAAAGTGTGCATTGCATGAGGAGCAATTCCAAATGCTGATCCTGCTAATCCTATAAATAGGAAATCGATTAATATAAATATTATTAATAAAGTTTTGTTTGTTTCAACTGATCCAATTGTCATGTATAATGTAAATATTAAATATCCTAAAAATACAAATCCAAAAGCCTTAGGGTCTGCAGCAGCTTTCATAGCCTCTCCAAATACTCCAAGTTGTATCATCCAGCTCATTGCCATACCAAACCAGAAGAATGCATATCCTCCAAATGCTGTAGTTCCAAATACATTTCCATGTTTAATATCATTTAAACAAGCGATTAACTGAACAAAAGCTCCTAAGAATATTGCCCAAGGGATTACTAATGATACTCCACTTACAATTCCAAACTTATTTGCTGATGCTACTAACGTAACAATTGCAAGACCTAATAGTCCTAATGCTGAAGGGTCTGCTACTTCAATTTTTACATGATTGTTTTGATTCATTTTCTTTTTTTAGCTCCTTAATTAATTTTTTTTCGCAAGGAGTATTTTAACCTTTTAATAAAGCTTTGTCAACAAATACTTAACTTATATTTATTTTTTAAATTGTTAGGGCTGAAGCTCCTTTTATTCCTGCATCATTTCCTAATTCTCCCAATTTAATTTTTAAATTTTCAACAGTTATCGCAAGTGCGTAATTAGGTAGTTTTTCTTTTACTTTATCCAATAATATGTCTCCAGCTAAAGCTACTCCACCAGATAAAATTATGACATCTGGGTTTATAATATTCAAAACATTTCCAATTCCCATAGCTAAATACTCTGCCACATAATCAACTATTGCAAGTGCAAATTGATCTCCTTTTTTAGCTTCATCAAACACATGTTTAGCTTCTAATTTATTTAAATCACCATCAATAGCTTTGTAAACTCCATTTGTTTTATTTATTTGCAATCTAGACAAAGTTTCTCTTATCACACCTGTTGCAGAAGCGTAAGTTTCAAAGCACCCTTTTTGACCACATCCACAAAGCTTACCATCTTTCTCTAACTTCATATGCCCAATCTCTCCACCGGCACCTGTCGCTCCAGAAATAAGCTTACCATCTACAAATATCCCACCACCAACTCCAGTTCCAAGAGCTATTGTTACACTTTTAGAATATCCTTTTCCTGCACCGTACAATGTTTCACCAAGAGCTATTACATTTACATCATTATCAAGTCTTGTTTTTATTCCTGAAATATCTTCCATTTTTTCACTTATGTTAAGATTTTTCTCCCAAGGAAAATTAGCAAAAAAAGCAACTTTTTTTTGATCAATAACAGGCCCCGGTATTCCCATACCAATTCCTTTTATCAAATCTCTACTTATATCTAATTCTTCAGCCATCTCTAAAACAGTTTCCCAAATTTTGTTAAGTGTGTAATCAACACCCTCTATTGAATCTGTTTTTATGCTACAACTTTTTAGAATGTCACCCTCTGCATTCAATAGTCCTATTTTACTATTTGTCCCTCCGATATCTACCCCTACAAAATAATTCATTCAATCTCCCTCCTAGTCATAAATCTTTCTATATTTTTCTTTTAAATACTCTATATAATAATCTGGATTTAATTCCTCTCCAGTTATTGAAACCATCAACTCTTTTGGAGTTTTTAATTTTCCATATCTATGAATTTTCTCTTCCAACCATCTTTTTATCTCTTTAAGTTCGCCCCTCTCTAAAGCTCCCTCTATATTAATCTCTTTTTTCATAGCTCTTAAAATTTGAATAGAATAAACATTCCCCAAGGCGTAAGATGGAAAATACCCTATAAGTCCACAAGACCAATGTACATCCTGAAGAATTCCTTCAGAATCATTCTTAGGAATCACTCCTAAATATTCTTTCATTTTCTCATTCCATATCTTTGGCAAATCTTTAATCAAATACTCTCCTGATAAAACTCCTTTTTCTATCTCATACCTTATCATTATATGAAGTGAATATGTCAACTCATCCGCTTCTACTCTTATTAATGATGGTGACACCTCATTTACACCTTTGTATATCTCATCTAAAGTTAAGTTTTCTAACATACCATACTTAGATTTACTTTTATTTAAAATACCATACCAGAACTCTCTACTTCTACCAATCACATTTTCATAAAATCTTGATTGTGATTCATGAATACCCATCGAAGCTCCATCTGCCAACAATGTATCCTTAATATCATCGGCTATATTTTGCTCATATATCCCATGTCCACCTTCATGAATAGTGCTATAAATACTCGAAAAAGGTAACTCTTCAAAATATCTCGTTGTCAATCTTACATCATTTTTATCAACTGTTAAAGTAAAAGGATGGGCACTTTCTGACAATACACCTCTATCTAAATCAAAACCAATATACTTTAAAATCTCCTTTGAAAACTTCTTTTGTTCTATTTTTCCAACTTTAAAATTTAATTTATCTGAAAAATTTCGATCTTTTTCTTTTATCTCTTTTAAAAGAGGAACAATCTCTTTTTTCAACTCTTTAAAAAATACATCTAATTTTTTTGCATCCATTCCCTTTTCATAATCATTTAAAATAGTTGAATAGACATCACCCTTTTCACCTCTGTATTCAATCAACTTTTTATTATAATTAAAAATCTGTTCTAACACAGGTGCGAAACTTTCAAAATCATTTTTTTCACGAGCAATCTCCCAAATCCCTTGAGCTTTAGCTGTAAGCTCCGAGTAGGCTTTATATTCTTCTGGAGGTATTACTTTTATTTTAGAAATCTCTTCCTCTAACAGCTCTATCTCTTTTTTAATCACTTCATCTAATTTATCCTCACCCTTTTTTAGCTTTTGGATAATTTTTAAAAATTTTTCTGATGTAGTTAAATTATAACTTTTTAAACTTAATTCTCCTATCATTTCAGAGAGTAATTTATAACCACCTCTTGGTGTTTGTGTCTCCAAATCCCACTGAAGTAATGCAAGCATTGAATCAATCATTCTCTTCTCTTTTATCATTTCTCTGAAACTACATATATTTTTTTCCATAATTCACCTCACCATCTTTTTTTTAATTATATTTAATTTTTCGTAGTTTAACAAGATTTTTCCTGCTGTTATTGATAATTTTATAAAAATAATGTAAACTTAAAAGTATAAAAATATATTAAAATTTAAAGGAGTGCTTATGAAAAGAAGTATATCTGGTATCCAACCAAGTGGAATTTTACACTTAGGTAATTATTTTGGTGCCATGAAACAATTTATAGAAAACCAAGAGAAATTTGAAGGGTTTTATTTTATAGCCGATTACCATTCACTAACATCTCTTACTGACCCAAAATCTTTAAGAGAAAATTCTTACAACATTGTATTAGATTATTTAGCTCTAGGACTTGATCCTGAAAAATCAACAATTTTCTTACAATCAGATGTTCCTGAGCATGTTGAATTGATGTGGTTATTATCTAATATCACTCCTGTTGGACTTTTAGAAAGAGGTCACTCTTACAAAGATAAAGTAGCGAAAGGATTCACTCCAAACACAGGACTTTTAACTTATCCTGTTCTTATGGCTTCAGATATTTTACTATATGATGCTGATGTTGTTCCTGTTGGTAAAGATCAAAAACAACATTTAGAAATGGCTAGAGATATAGCTATAAAATTCAATCAACAATATGAGGTTGAACTATTTAAACTTCCTGAACCACAAATTTTAGAAAGTTTAGCTGTTATTCCTGGAACTGACGGACAGAAAATGAGCAAATCTTATGGTAATACAATTAACATGTTTGCTTCTAAAAAAGAACTTAAAAAGCAAGTTATGAGTATTGTTACTGATTCTACACCTTTAGAAGAGCCTAAAAATCCAGATAACAACATTGTTAAACTTTATGAATTATTCGCTACAAAAGAGCAAGTCGAAGAGATGAAAGCTAAGTTTGTAGCTGGAAACTACGGTTATGGTCATGCTAAAACTGAACTTTTAAATGCTATTCTTGAATACTTTAAAGAAGCTAGAGAGAAAAGAGAAGAGTTAGCTAATAATATGGAATATGTAGAAGAAGTATTAGCTAAAGGCGCTACTAAAGCTAGAGCTATTGCCAGAGAAAAACTTACTGCTGCTAAAATTGCTGTTGGATTAGCTGGAAACGCTTATAGAAAATAGATATATAATAATAGTAGAAAAACAAAAAAGACAGCTTTTGCTGTCTTTTAATTTTACTTTTTATGGCGCACCCGAGAGGAATCGAACCCCTAACCCCCTGATCCGTAGTCAGGTGCTCTATCCAATTGAGCCACGGATGCACATTTTAGTTATAAAAAAAAGGTAGTTACTCTACCTTCAAATTATCTTTATAATGGCGGTGAAGGTGAGATTTGAACTCACGGTACGGGATTAACCGTACTCTCCCTTAGCAGGGGAGTGCATTAGGCCACTCTGCCACTTCACCATCCTTTATGGCGGAAGGTCAGAGACTCGAACTCTGAAGTCTTGCGACGCCGGTTTTCAAGACCGGTTCCTTACCAGTTAGGGTAACCTTCCGTACATAGAAATAGTACCATACTTTTTATCCTATGTCAAATACTTTTTTGAAAAAAATAAAAAAAGCTGCTTCAAAAGCAGCTCTAATCAACTATTTTTCTTCAGACTCATTTGTTTCAGGTGCAGCTTCCTCTTTTGGAATAGGATTTCCAAACATCCATTCAATTTGTCTTCTAACTCCTGTTAAATCAATCTCTTGCCCTTCTATTTCTAGTTTATCGCTTTCAGGAATTGCTAAGAATCCTTCTTCAATAGGCGCATCTTTTAGCAAGTTATGTTGTAATTTTATAGGATTTTCAAATCCAAATGGTTTAAACTCAGTTTTTACACTTCTAATTAATTCATCATTTTTTGCAATCTCTTCAACTTGCTCTTCTGAGAATCTTCTTTGAGGTGGGTATTCTGCAATAAATAAAGTTTCTGTTTTTATAAACTTTAACTCTTCGCCTTCTTTTTCAAATACATCTATTGTATATCTTCCTCTAGTCTTCACTAAAAACTTGTCAATATCCACAATTTTTTTCCCTACACCTAAAGGATCTACCATAGGAGTTAACTCCCCTCTAGAGATAAGATCATCATCAGGTCCATTTAATCTTACTTCAAATACTGTAGGTTTTGTAATTTCCTCAAATGTTAAAACAATTGATAATCTCATCATTGGATGAGGAAATAACGGTTGAATTATATTATCAAAAGAGCCAAAAATATCTACAGCTCCTCCTATTTGTTGACTCATTTGTGCTGCATGTGCTACTACTACACTTCTTAACTTAGCCATTTTATCCCCCTTTTTTTGGTTGTTTTGTTCTAATTTACTATAGCATATCCCTTTAGATTTGTAAATTCCTATTTAAGGATCGTAAAAATAAAAATAGTCCCTTTTCCTTCTTTAGAAATTACATCTATTTTTCCGCCACATCTTTCTACCAACTCTTTTACAATTGAAAGTCCTAATCCAGTTCCAGCTTTATTACTTGTTCTAGCTTTATCAACTCTATAGAACCTCTCGAATACTTTCTCAACCTCTTCTGGACCTATTCCAACACCATTATCTTTTACACCTATTTTATATCTACTTTTCGTTTCTATTATAGATATCTCTATTTCAGGAACTCTTGTACCTCTGTAAATTATAGCATTTTCAACTAGATTTTTAAGAATTGTTAATACTTTTTCAAAATCAATTTTCAATTCTTCATCCTTGTTCAAAAGATTTAAATTATAAGTTATACTCGCTTCACTCGTTTTTATTCTTTCGTTCAATACAGCTTGCAACTCTGATTTTAATCTACTTACAGGTACCTTTTCCACATTAACTATATTTGAACTTTCAATTTTACTTATATTTAAAAAATCTATAATTATATTCTCTAGTTTATCTATATTATTTTTTATAGTTTTTATAAACTGTATTTTCAACGGCTCTGGAGCATCTTCTAAAGCAATTACATAACCTTTTATATTTGTTAAAGGTGTTTTCAACTCGTGACTTACATTACTTATAAATGTTTTTTGAACTTCAATCATTCCTTTAGTTGCAGTTATATCCTTAACTGATAAAAGATACCTTTGATCTTGATCTAAATATTTTACATTGACACTAAAATATCTCTTTAATCTCAATATATAAACTTCAGCTTTTTGATTCTGCTTTTCATTTATAGCTTTTTTTACTACCTCTATTATCTCTAAATCTTTAATTAAATTTAAATAATTGATTTTATCCTTCTCATAAAGATAGTTAAATTTACTATTTTTTATTATCAGCTGTAATTTTTCATCAAATAGACAAATTGAAGAATCTATCGATGTTATAATTTGATGAAGAATTCTTTTTTCTCTATTCAAATTAATTATATTTTCTAAATTTTGTTTTTGCCATTTTTGTACAACATCCCAAAGATTTAATATCCATGGATCTTTTTCAAAGTATAGATTTTCACCATTTCCTTTTTCTTTCAAAAAATCTTCAATAACTTCTATCTTTTTATACAAATCTCTTTTTAAATAATTTTTATAAAAAGCATGTATTATAAAATTTAAAAAAGTAAAGAATAGCAATTCTGCTACAAGAATAAGTCTTAGCATTCTTAAAGTTTCTCCATAGTTTTTAGAAACTCTAACTACAACTCTTTCTCCCTCTCTATTAACTCTTTTTACAGCATAATATGCCATGGTTTCATCTGAAATAGTGCTTTTTCTAATATCAAATCCTGTTCCTGTGTCTCTGACCTCTAAAACTTCTTTTCTATTTCCGTGATTTTCTAGTTTTTCCTCTTCATTATACTTTCTTGAATCATAAATCACTTTTCCATCTAAAGCGATTATATTAAATCTCATATCTGAATTCTCGAATATTTGTTGATAGTCCTCTTTTTCATACTCTTTTATTAAGTTAGATATGATAAATACATTTTCTTTTAAACTATTCTTTGCTCCATCTTTATATAAGGCTGATAAAAAAGATATATTTGTCGTTATAAATATTATCTCTATCATCACTATAAAAAAAAGAGCAATTATCTCTTTTCTTCTAATCTGTACCCAACTCCTTTTACTGTTTTTATACACTCAGTTAAAAATGGTATTTTTTCTCTCAATTTAGAAATATACACATCTACTGTTCTATCTCCTGAATAGTAATTACTTCCCCAAACTTTATCCAATATTTTTTCTCTACTGACAACTATCCCTTTATTTTTTACTAAAAGCAGAAGCAAGTCATACTCTTTTTTAGAAAGTTCAACTTCCTCTCCACTATTTGTAACTAAATGTTTATCTTCATCTATCTCTAATTCTAAGAATCTATTTCTTATTTTTTTATTTTTCTCCTGTTGATTAAGTAATTTTTTACCTCTTAACAATAACTCTCTTGGGTCAAAAGGTTTTTTCATATAATCATCTGCACCTATTTCAAGTCCTTTAAGTACATCTTCAACTTCTGTTTTTGCTGTTAACATTACAATATATGGTGTTCCATACTCATCTTCCATCTCTTTAACAATTTTAGTAAAATTTATTCCATCTAAATTAGGTAACATTAAATCTAAGATGATTAATTCGTGCTTATCCTTTTTCAAATACTTTAGCCCTTCTAATCCATCAGAAGCTACAGTTACTTTATACCCCTCTTTTGTAAAATAGTAATTTATTAACGCTTGTATTTCTAAATCATCTTCAACTACTAGTACCTTCATCTCATCTCTCCCATCTGTTTTTTATTATTATATCACAAATATAAAAAAGGCGTCCCATTTAAATTAGGACACCTATATAATGCTATTTTGCTGGAACAAATCCTTCGTCTGAAACTACTCTTTGTCCATCTGCTGATAATGCAAAATCAACTAATCCTTTTACATCTTTGTTATCTGTATCTATAACATACCAATAGATCTCTCTAGCGATCGGGTATTTTTTATCTGCTACGTTTTGTACGTTTGGCTCGATAGCGTCAACTTTTAAACTTTTAACAGATTTGTCCATATATCCCATTCCAATATATCCAATTGCATATTTATTATTTTTAGCTTCTTGCTTTATAGCTTCATTTGATGGCATGTATAAAGTGTTTCTTCCATACTCTGCATCTTTCTTAGTATTCTCTTCTCTTACAATATGCTCTTTGAAAAATTCATGAGTTCCTGATGATGAGTCTCTTGATAAAACAACAATCGCTGCGTCGTCTCCTCCTAACTCTTTCCAGTTAGTGATCTCTCCTCTGAATATTTTTGCTAAATCTAGGTGGTTAACATTATCTAATTTGTTATTTTCGTTTACAATTACTGTTATTCCATCGTATCCTAAAACAACCTCTTTAATTTTTAAACCTTTATCTTCTGCTGTTTTTAACTCTTGTGCTTTTATGTTTCTTGATGCCATTCCGATATCTGCAGTTCCGTTGATTAAAGATGAAATTCCTACACCTGAACCTCCACCAGTTACAGCTATTCTCGCATCTTTATTTTTCCCCATGTACTCTTCTGCGATGTATTGAGATACATTAACTATTGTATCTGACCCTTTTACTTGAATAACTTTTGATGCTAAAGCTGTTGTTCCCATCATTGCCATTAATCCCATTAGAAAAAACTTTTTCATTTTCATTCTCTAAACTCCTCCTAAATTTTATCTTAAATTTTATTTCCTTTTTTTATTCTCAAAACTAGTATAGAACATCTATGTTAATCTAGTTTAAAATTAATGTAAAAAAACTGTAAAAAATATTTTACAGTTTTTTTACATGCTATTAATTCTATTTTAACAAGTAAGATATATTATATTCATAGTGAATTTAAATTTTTGTTTAAAAACAGTTTAAAATTTTTTTAATTTTTTAACATAGGCTTAGGAGGTTATCATGCATAGTATAAGAAAGATTAAAGACTCAGTGATGAGTGGTGTTCACTCAGTTGTTGGAATCTTTAATATTCTAATCGTTATACTTATTTTCATCTTTATTTTAGTAAATAGTTTATCTTTCTTTAAAGAATATCCAATCTCAAAATTCTTCACTGGAACTGAATGGATCTCTCTTTCTGGAAAATACGGTCTTTTACCTTTATTAGTTGGATCATTTTGGGTAACAGTAGTTGCTTTAGGAATCTCTGTTCCTATAGGAATAACTACAACTATATATCTATCAGAGTTTGCTAGTAAAAAAACAAAAAAAACATTAAAAATTATTATAGAAACAATGTCAGCTCTACCATCGGTTGTTCTTGGTTATTTAGGACTTTATGTTCTTTCAGGATTTGTAAAAACAACTTTTGGTTTACCTAGTGGATTAAATGCTTTAACAGGTGGAATAATGCTTTCATTTATGGCTATCCCTACTATAGTAAGTTTATCAGACGATGCATTAAACGCTTTAGATAAATCATATAGAGAGGCTTCTCTTGCTCTTGGTGCAAACAAACTTGAAACTGTTTTCAAAGTTCTTTTACCTGCGGCTTTCCCAGGAATATTCGCTGGTATAATGTTGGGATTCGGAAGAATTATTGGTGAAACAATGGCTGTTCTTATGATTACAGGAAATGCACCAATAATGGCAACAACACCACTTTCTCCTGTAAGAACACTAACAGCTACAATAGCTGCTGAAATGGGAGAAGTTGTTCAAGGAAGTAAACACTACCATGCTTTATTTGCTATTGGGTTAGTTTTATTTGCCATCAGTTTCTTAACAAACAGTATCGCTGATAAATATATCCGTAAATCAAGAAAGTTAATGGGTAAATAGGAGGAGTAAAAAATGAATATTTTAAAAGGAAAAAGCGGTACATTTATCGAACTGTTAATTAAGTCTGTTGCTTTATTTGCTGTTGTACCTATCTTTCTAATATTAGGTTATATAATTTACAAAGGTGTTCCTGCCATCACTTGGGAATTCTTAACTGAAGTTCCTAGAAGAGGAATGAGAGCAGGTGGAATCTTCCCAGCTATCGTCGGAACAATCTATTTAACGCTAGGAACTATAGCAGTTTCTGTTCCTTTCGGAATTTTTACCGGTGTTTACCTTGTTGAGTACGCCAAAGAAAATCTTTTAACAAGATTAATCAACTTAACTATAATAAACTTAGCTGGAATTCCAAGTATCATATATGGACTTTTCGGAATGTCACTATTTGTAATATATTTCAAACTAGGTGTTTCTATCTTATCAGGATCGCTAACACTTGGTATAATGTGTTTACCAGTTATCATTACTGCAACTAGAGAATCACTACTAGCTGTTCCTAACAGTTTAAGAGAAGCATCTCTTGCTCTTGGAGCAACAAAATGGGAAACTGTTTCTAAAATTGTTATCCCTGCAGCACTTCCTGGAATCTCAACTGGAGTTATTCTAAGTATATCTAGAGCTGCTGGAGAAACAGCACCTATACTATTTACTGCTGCTGCATTCTATCTACCATTCCTGCCTCAATCAATATTTGATCAGGTTATGGCATTACCATATCACCTATATGTTATATCTACACAAGTTCCAAATATGCCTCAAAGCAATATGCACGGAACTCTATTTATCCTTGTATTTATAACTGTTGGATTCAATCTTATTGGTGCATATATTAGAAATAAATTTGAAAAATAATAATCTCATTTAATTTGGAGGAATATATAATATGAAACAAGATGTTAGAATATCTGTTAAAGATTTCAACTTTTACTACGGTGATTTTAAAGCCTTAAAAGGTATCAGTATGGATATATTAAAAAATAAAGTTACTGCCTTAATCGGTCCATCTGGTTGTGGAAAGTCGACTTTCTTAAGATCTATAAATAGAATGAACGATTTAATAACTGGAGTTAAATATGAAGGTGAAATACTTTTAGACGATCAAAATGTATTTGATAAACAATTTGATATTGTTGAACTTAGAAAAAAAGTTGGAATGGTTTTCCAAAAGCCTAATCCTTTCCCTAAATCGATATATGAAAACTTGGTTTACGCTCCTAAATTACATGGAGAAACTGATAAGAAAAAATTAGATGAAATCGTTGAATCGTCTTTAAAAGCTGTTGCTCTTTGGGATGAAGTTAAAGATAAACTTCATCAATCAGCTCTTGGTTTATCTGGTGGACAACAACAAAGACTTTGTATAGCTAGAGCTATATCTATCAACCCTGAAATACTGCTTATGGATGAGCCAACTTCAGCTCTTGATCCAATCTCTACTGCTAAAATAGAAGAACTTATTGTTGAATTAGCTAAAAACTACAGTATCGTTATCGTTACTCACAACATGCAACAAGCATCAAGAATATCAGATTACACAGGATTTTTCTATCAAGGTGTTCTAGAAGAGTTTGATGAAACTTCTAAAATCTTCACTACACCTAAAGTTAAAAAGACTGAGGATTATATCACAGGAAAATTCGGATAAAAAGGAGATTTTATGAGAACTTTAATTGAATCTTTAAAAGCATTAGATGAACACTATTTAGAAACATTAAAATATGTTGGAAGAAATTTTGACGTTAACTTAGAAATGCTTCAAAATAATAGCTTCAACCCAACTCTTTATGGAGAAGCGAAAATGATAGAGGATTTTATAAACTCTTTTGAAGTTAAGTTAAAAGAGGACTCTATAATCACAATGGCAAGATTCCAACCTGCTGCTAAAAATCTTAGAAAGTTAGTTATGATAATTAACAGTGTAAGAGTTTTAGAAAGAATGGGTGACCTTTTAAAAGCAAACCTTACTCTTATTAAGGATATTGAAAAAAAATCACCTAATTTAGCTTACGCTATGAACGAAAGAGTTTTACCAATTGCCAAAAAAATTAGAGGACTTTTTGGAATGTATGTTGAGGCTTTCCTAAATGAAGACGTAAGTTTGCTTTATAACATCCTTTATTTAGATGAAGAGATTGATGATCTGATTGATGAAAACACTGCATACTTCTTAGGAAAAATGAAAGAAACTCCTGAAAATGTTGTTGGTGGATCTGAACTTATGTTACTTGATAAAAAATTCGAAAGACTATCAGACCATATAATTCATTTAGCAAGTGATCTAATCTATATCCTAAACGGAGAAAATACTAGAAAAGCTGAGCTTGAAAGTCAAATAAAAACTAAGAAATAATAAAAAGGGAGCTTAAAAAAGCTCCCTTTAGTTTTCTCTAAAAGCAATATAATCAGCTAATTCTACAAACATTCGAACTCTTTCTTTTTGAAAAACGCCCAAACTATTTTTAGCTTCTTCAACAACATCTTTCAATATTTGTTTACTTTTCTCGATTCCGAAAATACTTGGATAAGTAGTTTTCTCTAGCTCTAAATCACTTCCTACTGGTTTACCTATCTTTTCAAAATCACCTTCAATATCTAAAATATCATCCTTTATTTGAAAAGCCAAGCCAATCAATTCTGAATATTTTTCCAAAGCTGCGTACTCCTCTTTTGTCGCATCAGAAATTATAGCCCCAATCTCTACTGGCAACTTTAAAAGCTTCCCTGTTTTATTGGTATGAATATACTCTAATGTTTCTAACGAAACCTTTTTCTTTTCACTTTCTATATCTACCATCTGGCCACCAATCATTCCGTTTATACCAGCATATCTAGATATTTTTCCTATAATTTTTAAAAGCTTTGAAGCCTCTACTCCCTCACTTTCATCAGCAACAATAGAGAAAGAATGAGTTAGCAACGCATCACCTATAAGTATCGCTTCTGCTTCTCCAAATTTTTTATGAGTTGTAAGTTTACCTCTTCTATAATCATCATTATCTAAAGCGGGTAGATCATCATGCACTAAAGAGTATGAATGAATTAGCTCAATAGCTACCGCTGATGGAATCCCTAGCTCTAAATCTTTTTTATAAAGATCTAACACCATCAACAAGAGAATTGGTCTTAATCTTTTTCCACCGTTCAAAACAGAGTACCTCATCCCCTCTGCAATAACATTTGGATACTCCAATTTATTTAGATAAAACTCTATCTTAGAATCTATTAATTCTCTTCTAGATTTCAAGTGATTTTTAAGCATCCTCTTCCACCTCTAACTCTATCTCTTCACCATTTAATGCTACTTTTATTATTTTTCCCTCTGCTTTATTTAAAAGATCAGAAGATTTTTTCAATAACTTCATAGCTTTTTCATACTCTTTTATTGATTCATCTAAAGATAACTCACCACTATCTAATTTTTCAATTATCATATCAATCTCATTAATATTAAACTCAAAACTATCCTTTTTCATGAATCCACCCCCTATATTTATCTTGTATAGAACGTTACAACTTTTTTCCCATATTTTCTCTCATCTGTTTTTCTGAACTCTCCAACTTCATCAGCCATATCTTCAAACATATGATGCTCACAAATTATAAGTCCATCTTCAGCTAATAAGTTAGCCTTAGATACAGCTCTCATAACTCTTTCACATACCTCATCTTTATAAGGAGGGTCCATGAATATTATATCGAACTTTTCACCTTTTCTACCTAAAATCTCAACAGCTCTTAAAACTTCATTCTTATAAGCTCTCGATTTATTTTCATAGCCTAAATTATTTATATTTTTTATTATATATTTTAATGCCTCTTGATCTTTCTCGATCATTACAGCTCTTTTAGCTCCTCTACTTAAAGCTTCTAAAGCTATATTTCCTGTTCCACTAAACAGATCTAAGAATCTCGCATCTGTTATATATGGTGCTATTATTGAGAAAAGAGACTCTTTTATACTATCTTGTGTAGGTCTTGTATCTACACCTTTTCTACACTCTAATCTTTTTCCTTTTGCTTCACCAGCAATTATTCTCATAACTATACCTCACTTTTACTAGCAAATAAACATTGCATCTCCGAAACTGAAGAAGTGATACTCCTCTTTTACAGCTTCATTATATACATCTAACATAAACTCTCTCGTTGAAAACGCCGAAACCAACATCAGAAGTGTCGACTTTGGAAGATGGAAATTTGTTATAAGAGCATCTAAAACTTTAAATTCATATCCTGGATATATAAATATATCTGTAGAACCTATTTTCGAAACTAAATTTCCCTCTTCATCTAATGATGATTCCAAAGCTCTAACAGTCGTTGTTCCAACTGCAATAACTCTTCTATTTTCAACTTTTGCTTTTTTTATTCTTTCTACTGTATATTCCGGTATTTCAAAAATCTCTTCATGCATCTTATGATCTAAAACATCCTCAGTTTGAACCGGTCTAAATGTTCCTAATCCAACTTCTAAAAATACATCTAGAATCTCTATTCCTTTGGCTTTTATTTTTTCTAAAAGTTCAGTTGTAAAATGCAGTCCAGCTGTTGGAGCAGCAACTGATTCTCCTTTTATAGCATATACAGTTTGATATCTATCTTTTGTCTCTAAAGCTTCAACTATGTATGGAGGTAAAGGCATCTTTCCAAGTTTATCTAGAACCTCTTCAAATGCTCCTTCATAATAAAATTTCAGAACTCTATTTCCATCATCTTTTATTTCAATAAGTTCAGCAATAAGCTCTTTATTATCTCCAATTTCAAGTTTTTGACCTACCTTCAATTTCTTAGCGGGCTTTAATAAGCACTCCCAAGTATCTAAACTAACTCTTTTAATTAAAAGTATTTCCAATACTCCACCAGTTTCTTTTTTACCAAAAAGTCTAGCAGGTATAACTTTTGTTGAATTTCTTACAAGAACATCTCCCTCTTTTAAATAATCTATAATATTAAAAAATTGTTTGTGCTCTATCTTTTGATTCTCTTTATCAACTATCATCAACTTCGAGTGATCTCTAGGCTCTCTAGGCTTTTGTCCAATCAGCTCATCTGGCAGATGATAATCATAATCAACTAACTTTGTTGACACCCTCTTCACCACTCTTTCTTCCAATTACAACTCTATCTATTCCAGCATAATCTTTTATAACTCCAACTATTTCAAATCCAGCTTTTTTCATAAATTCACTCACTTCAAAAGCTTGATTATATCCAACTTCAAAAGCTAAATATCCTCCATCTTTTAGATATTTGGGTGACTCCTCAGAAATTTTCTTATAGAAATAGTATCCGTCTCCATTATCTGTTAATGCTCCAGAAGGTTCATGTAACTTAACCTCAGGCATTAACTCTTCATACTCCTCTTTTGGAATATATGGTGGATTCGATATTATCATATCATAATCTGTATCTTTTATATTTGAAAATACATCTGATTTTATAAACTTCAGATTTTTTTCTACATCATTTAATTTTCTATTTTCTACTGCTACTTCTAAAGCATCTGTACTTATATCTGCACCCAATACATCTGCATCAGGAACTTCTTTAGCTATTGTTACAGATATTGCTCCACTTCCTGTTCCAATATCTAAAACTTTAGGATTTTGAAGCTCACTCAATATAAATTTACACTGCTCTACTAAAATCTCTGTATCAGCTCTAGGTATTAAAACTCTTTCGTCAACTTTAAATGGTAATCCATAAAACTCCCACTCTCCTAAAAGATATTGAAGTGGTTTTTTAGCTTTTGCTCTTTTATGAAGTAACTCTTTTATTTCAGATTTCTCCTCTTCCTTTATCTCTCTTCTTAGATTCAAAGAAAGAACTGTTCTTTTAACATTAAGAACATGAGCAAAGATATATTCTGCATCTAATTTAGCATCTGCAACATCATTATTTTGTAGATACTGGATACTCTTTTGTAAAAGTTCTCTGTTCTCTACTGAAAAATCTTTCTCCTCAGCTATGTTTTTTTCCTCTTTAGGCAATTCATCAAAAGTTACCCTATTTCTAGCCATCGCTTTTAGATAATCTTTTATTTTTTCTTTTTGCTCTAAATTTAATTCCATATCAAAATAAGCATACAGAGTTATTCTTTCTAACTTCAGTACATGAGATATAATTTTTTCACTCTCTAATCTGGGTTTTGAAAAGGAGTATTTTTTCAAATACTCCTCAGAAAATTTTAATATATCTAGTAATTTCATAAATTACTCCGCTGAACTTGAAAGCATTTCTGCTTGAGCAAACGTAGTTAAAGCATCTATCATATGATCGATATCTCCATCTAAGAAAGCTTCTAGTTGATGTGCAGTAAACTTAATTCTGTGATCAGTAATTCTTCCTTGAGGATAGTTATAAGTTCTGATTTTTTCAGATCTATCTCCTGATCCAACTTGAAGTCTTCTTTCACTTTCAACAGCTGATCTTTGCTTCTCTAACTCCATCTCATATAGTTTTGAAGCCAAATGTTTCATAGCTTTTTCTCTATTTTTTAACTGTGATCTCTCGTCTTGACATTGAACAATAACTCCTGAAGGTAAGTGAGTTATTCTAACAGCAGAGTCAGTCATGTTAACGTGCTGACCTCCCGCTCCAGATGCTCTGAACGTATCAATTTTTAAATCTGATGAATTGATTTTTACATCTTGTACTTCATCAACTTCAGGTAATACCGCAACTGTTGCAGTTGATGTATGAATTCTTCCCGATGATTCAGTTTCAGGAACTCTTTGTACTCTATGAACTCCAGATTCAAACTTTAATCTTGAGTAAGCACCTTGACCAGTTATAGAGAATACAGCTTCCTTTATTCCTCCTACACCAATCTCTTGCTTTTCAATTATCTCTATCTTCCACTTCTTTCTCTCTGCATATCTAGTATACATTCTGAATAAGTTTCCAGCAAATAGAGCAGCCTCGTCTCCTCCAGCTCCTCCTCTTATCTCTATGATAACGTTTCTGTCATCGTTAGGATCTTTTGGTAATAATAAAACCTTCATCTCTTGTTCGATGTTTGGAATTATCTCTTCTATCTCTTTTAATTCCTCTTGCATCATCTCTTTCATATCAGGGTCTTTCTCTCCTCTGATATTATCTTTTATAAACTCTAAATCCTCTTGGTATCTCTTATACTCTTTGTACTTTTCAACAATAGGTGTTATATCGTTTAATGCCTTATTACACTCCATCATTTTTTTTGGATTGCTTAAAACTTCTGGAGAACCTAAAGCTTCTGTTAACTCATCAAATCTTACTATAACTTCTTCTAATTTAGTAAACACTATCTTCACTCCTTTTTATAACTATACTTTAACTTATAAATTATACCATACTTACTTTAAAAATA
>NZ_JTLI01000045.1 GCF_000799075.1 Cetobacterium sp. ZOR0034 | reverse complement strand
TATTGGTTGGTCGAATAACTATTATACCTCAAAGGATTGGAGTAGTTTCAATAAATTTTAAGTTAACAGAAACAATATAAACATGAGGGGGAAATATGAGTATATTTGAAAAATTCAATACATTTTTAGAAGAGAAATTTATGCCTGTAGCTGCTAAAATAGGAAATCAAAAGCATTTACAAGCGATAAGAGACGGATTGATTTTATCTATGCCACTTACAATAGCTGGTTCTATATTTATGATTCTAGCTTTTTTACCAATACCTGGATATTATGAATTTATGTCAAATTTATTTGGAGAGGCTTGGATGGAGAAGGTGTTATATCCTGTAAGGGCAACATTTGACATAATGTCAATATTTGCTTGTATTGGTATATCTTATAGACTAGCAGAGAAAAATAAAATAGATTGTCTTTCATCTATAGCACTTGCTCTTATGACTTTTATGATTCTTACACCTTATAAGGTTTCGTTTATGAATACAACTGTAGATGCTATTCCTTTAGTTTATACAGGAAGTGCGGGACTTTTTGGAGCAATAATTTCATCTCTTATTTCTGTAGAGGTGTACACATGGTTTATAAAAAAGAATATAGTAATTAAAATGCCAGAAAATGTACCACCAGCAGTTGCAAGATCTTTTATTGCATTAATACCAACATTAGCTTTAATGCTAGGGACTTTAGGAATTCGTTTGATTTTAGAAGTTACAAATTTCCAAAATGTTCATGAATTATTAAAAGTAACGTTAACTACTCCACTAAAATTTTTAGTAGGAAGTTGGTGGGGATTAGCTATAATAATTGCTATTATACAACTATTCTGGATAGCAGGACTTCATGGTTCTACAATTATACTGGGAACAATTGGACCTGTTCTTGGATTGTTAGGAGATCAAAATAGACTTGCGTATGAAGCAGGAAAAGAAATCCCAAATATATTAGGAGGCCCATTCTTCGATATCTTTATAAGTCTTGGAGGAGGAGGAGGAACCTTTGCCTTAGCCTTCTTATTAGCTTTTGTTTCTAAAAGTAAACAACTTAAAGAGGTTGGGAAAATTTCGGTTGGGGCAGCTTGTTTCAATATAAATGAACCAATTATATTTGGATTACCAATTGTAATGAATCCATATTTAATAATACCATTTTTTATAACACCTATTTTAACTGGGCTTATAGGGTATTTCTCTATAGCTTTTGGATTTTTACCGAAGTTACCTGGAATTTCAATTCCATGGACAACACCACCTTTAATAAGTGGATATTTAGCTTCAATAGGTTCATTTAGATATGTTATTTTACAAATTTTATTAATACTTATAGGAATGGTAATATATTTACCGTTTTTTAAAGCGTTTGACAATAAAATGTTAGAAGAAGAAAGTATAATTGAAGGAGAGGGAGAATATGCATAAATTTCCAAAAAATTTTTTATGGGGAAGTGCTTCTGCAGCTTATCAAGTAGAGGGAGCTTATAATGTAGATGGGAAGGGTATGTCTAACTGGGATAATTTTGTAAGAATACCCGGAAAAACTTTTAAAGGAACAAATGGTGATGTTGCAGTTGATCACTATTACAGATACAAAGAGGACATAGCCTTAATGGCAGAAATGGGATTAAAAACATATAGATTTTCTATCGCTTGGACAAGAATATTTCCAAATGGAAATGGAGAAGTAAATCCAAAAGGGATAGAATTTTATAAAAATATAATCGATGAATGTTTAAAATATGGTATAGAACCCATGGTTACTATTTTTCATTGGGATTTACCTCAAAGTTTAATAGATCAATATGGTGGATTTGAAAATGAAAAAATAGTTAATGATTTTGTAAACTATGCAAAGGTATTATTTGAAAATTTTGGTAAAAGTGTAAAATATTGGATAACTTTAAACGAACAGAATATTTTTACATCTTTAGGGTGGTTAACAGCTCAGCATCCGCCAGGAAAATTTGATGATCAGAAAATGTTTTATCAAGTAAATCATTACGCTTTTTTAGCACATGCAAAAGCGGTATTAGCATATCGTGAAATGGGATTTGAAGGTATGATAGGAGCAAGTTTTGCATATACTCCGAGCTATGCTTTAGATTGTAACCCAGATAATGCAATTTCAAAATTAAATTATGATGATTTAAAAAACTATTGGTGGTTAGATGTTTATGCTTATGGAGAATATCCAATAGTAGCGATGAAATATCTAGAAAGGAAAGGTATAGCTCCAATAGTGAGTGATGAAGACAAAGAAATTTTGAAAAAAGCAGCAAAAGAGATAAACTTCATGGGAGTAAATTACTATCAAAGTTGTGTATGTGAATATAATTCTATAGACGGAGTTACACCATATGGAAGTATGAATACAACTGGGAAAAAAGGATCTGCTCAAGTAACAGGAACTCCAGGATTATTTAAGAACCCTCAAAATCCATATTTGAAAACAACAGATTGGGATTGGACTATAGATCCTTTAGGATTGACATATTTATGTAGAGAAATAACAAGTAGATATAGATTACCTATTGTAATATCTGAAAACGGATTAGGAAGTTTCGATAAATTAGAAAGCGATAATTCGATTCATGATACATACAGAATTCATTATCTAAGAGAACATTTAAATGCTTTGGGTCAAGCAATTGAGGATGGCTGTACTGTACTTGCTTATTGTACTTGGTCTTTTACTGATTTATTGAGTTGGTTAAATGGTTATCAAAAAAGATATGGATTTGTTTATGTAGATAGAAACGAAGAAACAGGAAGTTTAAATAGATATAAGAAAGATAGTTACTACTGGTATAAAGATGTAATAGATAGCAATGGAGAAAAAATATAATTAAGTAATAGATATTAAATTTAAAAACCACTTAAAAATCTTGCGTTAGTAAGTCTTTAAGTGGCTTTTTTTTGCTTTAATTGTAATAAAATAGTTGACAAAGCTCTCTAATTGGTATAGAATGAATTTGTAAAGCCTGAGTGACGGAATTGGTAGACGTAGCGGACTCAAAATCCGCCGGTGCTAACACCTTGGGGGTTCGAGTCCCCCCTCAGGCACCATTTATTTTAAATCACATATAGTTTTAATTTATTTAAAGTTTTATTTAGATAAGTTAAAAAGATATGTGATTTTTTTATATAAAAAAAAGCTCTGATAAAAAAGAGCTTTTTTCATATTTATTTGATTGTTGGAAAAAGTTAAAAAATTTCTTACTCCTTGAATTATAATTCAAAAAACTCTATAAGTCAAGTAAAATTTGAATATAGATTCAAATTTTACTTTTTATTATATAAGGAAACTATAGAAAAAATTTATCCAAAAAATATTGAAAAATTTGAACTCAAGGAGTAAAAA
>NZ_JTLI01000044.1 GCF_000799075.1 Cetobacterium sp. ZOR0034 | reverse complement strand
TACTTAATCATCGGTTTCAATTAATAATACCATATCCGTAAAAAAATGTCAACAATGTTTTTTTTCAGAAAAGAAATTTTTTTATTTTTTTAAAAAAAGAACACAGAAAAAATAAAGTGCATCAAAAGAGAAGCTTGAAGAATGGTTCAAAAAAAAATCAAAAAATAAACCCTACCCCCATAGGGGGGGTTGACACAGAAAAAAAAGTATGATATTATTCAGGCATAAAGTAAATCTCGAGGTGATTAATATATGAAAACAGATAAGGAAAAAGCAGTATTGATGTTAAAAACGTGTCGTGGACAGATTGATGCAACATTAAAGATGATAGATGATGGAAGATATTGTCTAGATGTAGTAAATCAAATTTTAGCGGCAGAAGCTTTATTGAAAAAAGCAAATAAATTAATTTTAAAACAACATATGGAAAGTTGTGTAAAAAATGCTTTTAGCAGTACAGATGTTGATGAAAAAATTGGTGAAGTTGTGGATGTCTTAAATAAAATTATGAAGTAAGAGGAGAGAATCATGAAAGATAATACATTCAAAATAGAGGGAATGACTTGTTCAGCTTGTTCAGGTCATGTCGAAAAGGCAGTTAGAAAATTAAACGGAATAATAGAAGCAAATGTAAATTTAGCAACAGAAAAATTGGTTGTCAAATATGATGAGAAAAAATTGAATAATCATGAAATTATAAATGCAGTTGAAAATGCAGGATATAAAGCTATTCCAGTAGAGGAGTTTGATTCATCTAAAAGTGAAGATACTAGAGAGAAAGAGATCAAAGAACTTTGGAACAGATTTATTGTATCACTTATATTTACAATACCGTTATTGATAATCTCAATGGGACATATGGTTGGATATTCACTTCCAGACTTTATCTCACCTGAGATGAGTCCAAAAACATTTTCGATGGCTCAGCTACTTTTGACAACACCAGTTATGTTGGTTGGATATAAATTCTTTAAGGTAGGAGTTAGAACGCTATTAAAAAGAAGTCCAAATATGGATTCACTAATAGCTATTGGAACTTCGGCAGCTTATGTGTATGGTGTATTTGCAGTTGTAAAAATATTTGGTGGAGAACCAAGATATGCTCACGAATTATATTTTGAGTCAGCAGCAACAATTTTACTGCTTATAACTCTTGGAAAATATTTAGAAGCTGTAAGTAAAGGGAAAACATCAGAAGCTATAAAAAAACTTATGGGATTAGCTCCAAAAACTGCTCGTATAGAAGTTGAAGGAAGAGAGGTAGTTATACCTTTAGAAGATGTAAAGGTTGGAGATACAGTTATTGTTAAACCTGGAGATAAGATTCCTGTGGATGGGGTTGTTATTGAAGGAAGTACAGCTATAGATGAATCTATGTTAACTGGAGAGAGTATCCCTGTTGAAAAAGTTATTGGTTCATCAATTATAGGAGCAAGTATAAATAAAAATGGTTCTATAAAGTATAAAGCAACAAAAGTTGGAAAAGATACAGCTTTAGCTCAAATTATAAAACTTGTAGAAGATGCTCAAGGTTCAAAAGCTCCAATTGCAAAGTTAGCAGACATAATATCAGGTTACTTTGTACCAGTTGTAATAGTACTAGCAATTCTTTCTGGATTAAGTTGGTATCTAGCTACAAAAGATTTAGAGTTTGCACTTACAATATTTATATCAGTTTTAGTAATAGCTTGTCCATGTGCTTTAGGACTTGCAACACCGACAGCTATAATGATAGGAACTGGAAAAGGTGCCGAGTATGGAGTTCTAATTAAAAGTGGAGAGGCATTAGAGTCTGCTCACAAAGTAAAAACAGTTATATTTGATAAAACAGGAACAATCACAGAGGGGAAACCTAAGGTTACAGATATATTAGTAGAGAGCATAATCTCAAAAGATGAGCTTTTAGTTTTAGCTGCAAGTGCTGAAAAAGGTTCAGAGCATCCTTTAGGAGAAGCTATTGTAAAAGCTGCTGAGGATAAAAAAATGGATCTTAAAAAAGTTGACTCGTTCGTGGCTATCCCAGGGCATGGAATAAAAGTTGAGATAGAAGGAAAAGAGGTTCTTTTAGGGAATAAAAAGCTGATGATTGAAAGCGAAATAGATTTAAAAAGTTTAGAGAATAAATCAGATTTATTAGCTAGTGAAGGAAAAACACCTATGTTTATCTCAATAGAGAAAGAGATAGCTGGTATTATAGCTGTAGCTGATACAGTTAAAGAAAACTCTAAAAAAGCTATAGAGGTTCTTCATGCTATGGGAATCGAAGTTGCAATGATAACTGGAGACAATAGAAAAACAGCTGAAGCTATAGCAGCTCAAGTTGGAATAGATAGAGTATTCGCAGAAGTTTTACCAAAAGATAAAGCGGCTGAAGTAAAAAGATTGCAAGATGAGGGTAAAAAAGTTGCAATGGTTGGAGATGGAATAAATGATGCTCCAGCTCTAGCTCAAGCAGATGTTGGAATTGCGATAGGTTCTGGAACTGACGTTGCAATTGAATCAGCAGATATAGTTTTAATGAGAAGTGATTTAATGGATGTTCCTACAGCTATAAAGTTAAGTAGAGAAACTATTAAAAATATAAAGCAGAATCTATTCTGGGCATTTGGATACAATATTCTAGGAATACCTGTGGCAATGGGAGTGTTACATCTGTTTGGTGGACCGCTATTAAGTCCAATGATAGCAGGTGGAGCTATGAGTATAAGTTCAGTGTCAGTTATAAGTAATGCTTTAAGATTAAAAGGATTTAAGCCAGATAAAATATCAGACAAAGGGAGCGAGAAAGTTATGAAAAAGAAAGTTTTAATCAATGGAATGAGTTGCATGAGATGTGTTAAGCATGTAAAGGAAGCTTTAGAAAGTTTAAACGGAGTTGAAGCTGTAGAAGTTAGCCTTCCTGAAAACTGTGCAATAGTTTCTGGAGATGTTTCAGAAGAGGCGATTGTAAATATATTAAAAGAGAATGATTACGAAGTTATAAATATTGAAAAAGTAGCATAATAATTGAAGCCATCTAGAAATTTTTTAGGTGGCTTTTCTATATTTTAAAAAATAAAAAATGTATACTATTTAACTATAAAATTTTATTGAAAAATTTTGGAATTTATGTAATAATACTATATGTTGTAAAAAGAAAAAGAGAACGACACAAGATGTTGTGTTTAGGAGGCTTATAATGATAAAGGTATTTGGTAAAGAAGATTGTAGTAAATGTGAAACTTTAAAGAGAATTTTAGATGAAAAAGGCTTAGAATATGAGTACATTCAAGATTTAAAAACTCTTATGATCGTAGCAAGTAAGGCTAGAATTATGAGTGCACCTGTTGTTGAAAAAGATGGAAAATACTACTCGATGGAAAGTTTTTTAGAGGTTCTATAAAATGAGACAGGTTATAAATAGAGCTGGAATAAGGGAAAATTTAGATATAACTAAAATTAGAGAGAAACTTCAAAGAGCTTGTGAAGGTTTAGAAGTAAATATGATTGAGTTAGAAAGTCATATAGAGTCAATCTATCAAGAGAATATAACGACTAAGAAAATTCAAGAGTCTCTAATCAATCAAGCTGTAGCTATGACCAGTTTTGATGAGAGTGATTGGACATATGTAGCTGGAAGATTACTTATGATGGAAACAGAGAGAGAGGTTTTTCATAAAAGAGGGTTCTCTTATGGAAAGTTTTTTGAGAGTATAAAAAAATTAGTAGAGTTAGGAATATATGACGATAGATTGCTAAACTATTCAGAAGAGGAAGTTTTAGAGCTTCAAAAGGCTATCGATATATCAAGAGATATGATGTATGACTATGCTGGTGCGAATATGTTTGTAAATAGATATCTATTAAAATATAGAGGGGATATTTTCGAATTACCTCAAGAAGTTTTTATGTGTATCGCTATGCTTTTAGCCATAAATGAAGAAGATAAGGTAGGAGTTGCAAAAAGATTTTATGAAGCACTATCGCTGAAAAAAGTTTCATTGGCGACACCAATTTTAGCAAATTTAAGACTTCCAAATGGAAATCTTTCATCATGTTTTATTACAGCAATGGATGACAATATAGAATCTATTTTCTATAATGTAGATACAGTTGCAAAAATTAGTAAAAATGGTGGAGGAGTAGGTTTAAATATATCAAGAGTTAGAGCAAAAAACTCGATGGTAAATGGGTACTATAATGCCAGTGGAGGAGTAGTTCCTTGGATAAAAATTATAAATGATACTGCTGTTGCTGTTAATCAGCAAGGAAGAAGAGCTGGAGCTGTTACAGTGGCTTTAGATTCTTGGCACTTAGATATAGAACATTTCTTAGAGCTTCAAACAGAAAATGGAGATCAAAGAGGAAAGGCTTATGATATCTATCCGCAAGTTGTATTGTCGGATATGTTTATGAGAAGAGTTGAAGAGGATGCCGCTTGGACTTTAGTTGATCCATATGAGATTCGTAAAAAATATGATGTTGAACTATGTGAAATCTACGGAGAGCAGTTTGAAGAGTTATATTTAAAAATAGAGGCTGATGATGAGCTAAATCTTAAAAAAGTTATAAAAGCTAGAGAGCTATTTAAAGAGATAATGAAAGTTCAAATAGAAACAGGAATGCCATATATTTTCTTTAAAGATAGAGCTAATAAGATGAATCATAATAGTCATGCTGGGATGATAGGAAATGGAAATCTTTGTATGGAAAGTTTCTCGAACTTCTCGCCAAGTAAAAAGTTTAACGAGGAAACTGAAGGTGAGATGGGTGTTAGAACTACAAAGTTGGGAGAGGTTCACACTTGTAATCTAGTTTCTATGAACTTAGCTGAGATAGAAAAAGAGGAGTTAGAGGAGATTGTAGATATATCTGTAAGAATTTTAGATAATACAATTGACCTAACGAAAACTCCAATAAAAGAGTCAGATAAACATAATTTAGCTTATAGAACTATAGGTGTTGGAACTATGGGATTAGCTGATTACTTAGCTAGAGAGTTTATGATATATGATGAATCTTTAAATGAGATAGATGAGTTGTTTGAAGAGATTGCAATTTACAGTGTAAAATCATCTGCAAAACTTGCGAAAACTAGAGGAGTATATCCTATGTTTAAAGGTTCAATGTGGGATAAAGGTATTTTCTTTGGAAAAGAGAAAGCTGAATACTTAGAAAGTTCAAAGTTTGCTGAGAAATGGGCAGAGGCTTTCGATTTAGTAGAAACTTATGGGTTGCGTAATGGTGAGCTTACAGCAATAGCACCAAACACATCAACATCACTACTTATGGGTTCGACAGCTTCTGTAAATCCTACTTTCTCTAGATTCTATATAGAGAAAAATCAAAAGGGTGCTGTTCCAAGAGTTGTAAAACATTTAAAAGATAGAGCTTGGTTCTATCCAGAGTTTAAAAATGTGGACCCAAAGACTTATGTGACAATTATGAGTAGAATTGGAAAATGGATAACTCAAGGTGTTTCTATGGAACTAATTTTTGATTTAAATAAAGATATAAGAGCAAAAGATATATACGATACCTTTATGACAGCTTGGAAAGAGGGATGTAAATCGGTTTATTATATAAGAACGATACAGAAAAATACAAATATAGTTAATGAAAAAGAGGAGTGTGAGAGCTGCAGTGGATAGAAAAAAACTTTTTAATCCTTTAGGAAACGACTCTTTATCTGAGAGAAAAATTATAAAGGGTGATAGTACAAATATATTTAATCTGAATAATGTTAAATATGGTTGGGCAAACCAACTTTATAGATCGATGATGGGTAACTTCTGGATTCCAGAAAAAATTGACTTAACTCAAGATAAAAATGACTATGAGAATCTGACTGATGAAGAAGCAGCGGCATACGATGGGATACTATCATTTTTAATATTTTTAGATAGTATTCAAACAAATAATATTCCAAATGTATCAGATTATATAACAGCTCCAGAGATAAATTTGATTCTTTCGATTCAGACTTTCCAAGAGGCTATTCACTCACAATCTTATCAATATATAATAGAGTCTATTCTTCCAAAAGAGATTAGAAACTCAATCTATGATAAATGGAGAGAGGATGAGGTTCTGTTTAAAAGAAACAGATATATAGCAGAGATATATCAAAGTTTCTTAGAAAATCCGAGTGATGAAAACTTCTCAAGAGTTATTGTAGCGGATTACCTTCTAGAGGCAATATATTTCTATAATGGATTTAATTTCTTCTATCTTTTAGCAAGTAGAAATAGAATGATGGGAACATCTGATATAATTAAACTTATAAATAGAGATGAGTTATCACATGTCGTTATATTTGGGCAGTTAATTAAAGAGATTAAAAATGAAAATCCAGGATTCTTCTCGGATGATATGATATATGAGATGTTTAAAAATGCTGTTGATGAAGAGATAGCTTGGACAAATCATATAATCGGAAATGGGATTTTAGGTATAACTGAAGAAACGACTGAAAGATATACGAAGTGGTTAGCAAATGAGAGATTAAAAACTATTGGGTTAAAACCAATATATGAAGGGTTTGAAAAAAATCCGTATAGACATTTAGAAAAATTTGCAGATACAGAGGGAGAGGGAAATGTTAAAGCAAACTTCTTCGAAGGAACTGTAACGAGTTACAATATGAGTTCATCTGTAGATGGATGGGATGAATTCTAATAGTGGTTAACAAACAAAAAACGACAGATTTTTTCTGTCGTTTTATTATTTAGAATGATAATGTACCACCTATATAGTAATTTCTTTCTGGTGCTGGAGTTGCTGTATTTTTAGTTTCAGAATAGTTATATTTATCATTGAATATATTATTGATACCACCGCTTACAACAAAAAATTCATTTATTTTATATTGTAATGAAAGATCTGTGAAGTGATATCCAGAAACTTTTGTAGTAAATGTAGAGTTATCCTCATTAAACTCTCTAACAGTTGATTTACCGACGTAATTAAATGCAAGACCTGCATTGAATTTAGATGTAAATTTATAGTCAGCTTTTAAAGTAAGTTTTCCTTCTGGAGCTAATGGAACCTTTTCATCTTTAAAATCTCCACTAGTTATTTTTGAATCTATATAAGTGATACCTTCACTGATTGTAAGTTTATCAAAGTAGTGTTCAGCAAAAATTTCTGTTCCGATTCTTCTAGTTTTAGCAAGATTTTCGTAAGCCCACCATTTTGTAGCTGGGTTGTGTACATTCCCTTGAATTAAAGTAATCTCATCGTTTGTATATGTTGTGAATACACTCCAAGAAAGATAAGTATTTCCAACAAAATCTCTAATTCCAATTTCAAAGTTATCAGAAGTTTCTGATTTTAAATCGTTACTTGTATATTCTAAATTTTGATTTTTATTAGTTATTTGACCAGGCATTGGAGATATAAATCCTCTTTCATATCTTCCAAAAACACTTCCTGTATCACTGTATGTATAGTTAAGACCAATTTCAGCAGCGAAATTGTCAGATTCTCTTTCGTCACTAATAGTTTTTGATGTATTTATGGGTTTCATAGGAGAAGCCGTCACATTGGTATTGCTTATTCTATCTCCACCAAAAGTCGAATGCTCATATCTTAGTCCAGTAATTAGATTTAACTTATCGGTAAGTTCATATTTATTAAGAGCATAAACAGCGTTTGTCTCTTTATATACATCATTTAATATATCGATATTTACATCTGCATTCATTCCTATAGGTAGTGGATTTCCATTCATAAGAGGATAAAATTTTCCAGATGTTGTTATATAGCTAGCTCTTTTTAGTTTAGTGTTGTTATAATCATATCCAAGAACTAACTCTCCTTTATCATAAGAGTACTTACCTCTAATTTTAGCACCTTTTGATTTTTCATCAAATCTTCCATCCATTCTAGCAGGTAAATCATAGCCAATTAAATCAAATGGCATGGAACCAATTTTATCCATTTTGTAATCCATTATAGAATCTTCTATGAAGTTTCTTTTATATCTTTGGTCATAAAGAGTTGTAAGTAAAGTTAGTTGGTTATTAACTTTTAACTCGTAATCTAAAGTGTAGCTTTCTCTGTCACTATTACTTTGAACAGGGAAACCAGCTATTTTTCTATCTTTTGCTAGCTCCTCTCTCATAGGAGCAGTTGAAGTATCCTCGTTACCTCTAAATTTTGTTCCTTGGAACTTTATTCTTTGATTTGGAGTTAATCTATAATCAAATCCTCCTGTAAAGCTTCCATTTTCTTTTTGATCTCCATCTCTATATCCTTTTCCATTTAGATATGAGTAGCCAGTATTTATATAAAGATTATCATTTACATTATAACCAGTACTGAATGAGATTTTATTTGTATCGTAAGAGTGATTGCCGTAGTTTAAAATAAAATAATCTTTTCTTTCGGTAGCTTTTGTAATTATGTTAACTACTCCACCAGCTGTACCAGATCCATTTAAAACTGCTCCTCCTCCAGGAATAACTTCAATTTTTTCAATAGAATTAACAGGAATTGTATTGATAGGTAGAGTTCCCATTGATTCATCGAGAGGGTTTATAGCGACACCATCAACTAAAACCTTGACTCTTGAAAGAGCTCTTTCTCCATTTCCTCTTAAATCAATAACTGGTCCAAAGTATGTTTCTTGAACCATAACATTTGGTGAATCTCGTAAAACTTCTTCTACATTTTTATACTCTTTTTTCTCTAAATTTTCTTTTGTGATTAGAATAATATTTTTATTTTCTTTCCCCAATTTTTCTTCGAAACCTGTTGTAGATGCGATTACTGTGTCTTCTAATTTAACTCCTTGTTCCTCTGCAGTTGTTAAAATACTTATAATTCCCAATAAAATTAAAGTTTTTTTCATATTTTAAAGCATCCTCCCCATAAATAAATTGACAAAATTAAAATAAACTATTACAATTGTAGTATAAAGTAATTTGAAAGTCAAATGTTTTTGTAACGAAAAAATTTGTAGTTGGGAGAGGGAAGATGTTTAAAACAAGATTTAAATCACATCATGATGTAAAAGATGTAATCTTATCAAAAAGTAAAAGAAAGTTAAAATTACCGACTTCTTATTGGAAGTTAATGAATAAAGAACCAGAAGATTTAGATGGTGGAATATATGTTCACGTACCATTCTGCGATAAGATTTGTTCATTCTGCAATATGAATAGAAAGCAATTAGACAATGATTTGGAGGATTATACAAAGTTTCTAATAAAAGAAATTAATAAATATAGAGATAAAGTTTATATTCAAAAGAAAAAATTCTCTGTAATTTTCTTTGGTGGAGGAACACCGACGATATTAAAGCCTCATCAGTTAGAAAAGGTTCTATCAACTTTGAGAGAGGTATTTCCTTTAGACGAAACTTATGAGTTTACTTTTGAGACGACTTTACATAATTTAACTTGGGAAAAGTTGGAGATAATGAAAAAATATGGAGTAAACAGATTGAGTATTGGAATTCAAACGTTCTCAAACAGAGGAAGAAAATTACTTAATAGAACTTATGAGCAAGAGTTTGTTGCGAATAGAGTGAAAGAGATAAAAGAGAAGTTTGGTGGATTGGTTTGCTTAGATATAATTTATAACTATTTAGATCAGTCTTTAGAAGAGGTTCTTGAAGATGCAAGAATAGTAGGAGAAGTAGCACCAGATAGCGTAAGTTTCTATTCACTTATGATACATGATGGATCATCAATTTCAAAAGATCTAAGTTCTGGAGAAAAAAGTTTTGATTATAAAACTGAAAGAGATAGAGAGCTACATGATGCTTTCTTAAATAATTTATTAAATAATGGATATGAAGTTTTAGAACATACAAAACTTACAAGAGGAACAGATTCATATAGATATATAAGAAATGTTCATAAATTAAAAGATTTAATTCCTATAGGAGTTGGAGCAGGTGGAAGAGTTCAAAATATGGAGTTATACCATTTAAATAAGTTAGTAACATTCTACTCTGAAGATTCTGAGCAAGTTATGAAGATGAAAAGAATATCTGGATTAACTCAATATGAGCATGTTGCTTTAGAGGATTTAAAATTGGTTGCAGGAGAGAGATATCCGAAACTTTATGAAGCGTTACAGAACTTAGAAAAAGAAGGATATATTGAATTAGGAGAAACTGAGTATAAGTATACACAAAAAGGGATTTTCTGGGGAAATAATATATCATCATTATTAGTTGAAGCATACTTTGAAGGATAAAAAGGGGAGATAAATGAGAAAGACAGCACTTATATATTCATCGTTGACAGGAAATACAAAAAAAGTAGGAGAAGCTATTTTTGAAATTATAGAAGGAGAAAAAGCTATATTCTCTGTAGAAGAGGTTACACCAGAGATGATAAAAAATTATGATAGAATAATTTTTGGATTCTGGGTAGATAAAGGAACTGCAGATGCTAGAATTAGAAAATTATTGGGTAAAACTTCAGGTAAAGAGGTAGCTTTCTTTGGAACTTTAGGAGCTGAACCTGATTCAGACCATGGAAAAAAAGTTCATAGAAGAGTTACAGAGCTTTGTACTAAGAACAACACTCTTCTTGGAGGATTTTTATCTTTAGGAAAAGTTGCAGATAAATTAGTAGAAAGAATGGGGAAATTCCCAATCAATTTAATTCATCCATTAACTCCTGAAAGATTAGCAAGAATTGAAAATGCAAGTACTCATCCAGATGAGCAAGATTTTGAGAATGCACAAAAATATTTTAAAATGATTTTAGGATAAAGTTGTATATAATAGATAAAAAAAGGTGTGGAGCAGTTCAAGCTTCACACCTTTTTGTTTAAAGTATTAATTAAGTTTTTCTAAAATCTCTTCGATAGACTGCTTTCCAAATACAACTTCGTTATCATTTATAATAAGAGCGGGAACTCCCATTAAATTAAATTTATCTTTTAAAGTTGGGAAGGCAAAAATATCAATCATTTCAGCTGATATATGAGGGTTCTCTATCGCTAATCTATGAGCTCCAGTAACAACTTCAGGACAAAGAGAACAAGATAAAGAAACGGCTATTTTTAAGTTCACATCCTTATTTAAAGATGCGATTTTTGTTTTTAAATCCGGTGAAATCTCTTGACCAGGGCCAGCTATATTGTATAGTGCTAGAATGAATGAGTTTAACTCATGTCCACTTGGAAGACCAGAGAATTTAACTCCTCTAAAATTATTTTCAGAGTCTAAGATAGCGATAGTAGGATAATTTTCCAACTTTATTTTTTTCTCTAGTTCAGGATTTTCTTTTTCCTTGTAAAGTTTTAAACTTATTTTATCAGAGATATCAGAGATTTCTGTTAGGAATGAATCTATATCTTTTGAAAGTGCAGATTCATTTAATATTGCTACAATTTTAATATTAGTTTTGAATCTTTCAAAGATACCTGTAAGTTGAGAGATGATTCCTTCATCTAGGAATTTAGAATCTGAAACTTCTTTAGATATATCAGAAGTTGTAGCTACTTTTTTCTCTTCTTTTTCTATTCCTAGTCTCTCTCTTTTATCTTCGACAACTTTTTCTAAAACAGTTGCAGCAAGTGCACCATCAGCTACTGCAGTTACAACCTGTCTCAGTCTTTTAGGTCTAATATCTCCGATTGCATAAACGCCCTCTACATTTGTTTGTAAATCCTCATTAGTTATAATATATCCAGCAGAGTCTAGCTGAATATGAGATTTAAATAGATCACTTTGTGGCTTATATCCTATGAATACAAAGATTCCAAATGATTCGTTATTAGCAGGAATATATTCCCAAGTTGTGTTCGTAGAGTTATCTCTAAAAATAGCTTTTCTAAGTTTTGTATCTCCGCTAGCCTCTAAAATCTCAGAATTAAATTTAACTTCGATTTTGGGATGTTTTAAAACCTTTTCAGCTATAGATTTAGCACATGTAAACTCAGGTTCCCTAGCTATAATAGTAACTTTTCTAGCAAATTTAGTTAGAAACATCGCCTCTTCTGCGGCTGCATATCCAGCACCAATAACAAAAACTTCAAGTCTTGTAAAGAATTCTCCATCACATGTAGCACAATAAGCTACTCCTCTTCCAGTGAACTCTAATTCACCTGGGAATCCAAGTTTTCTAGGATTAGCTCCCGTAGCGATAATTGTGCTAAGAGCTTTGTATGTTCCAGAAGTTGTTAAAATTTCTTTTATATCATTTTGAAAATTCATATCTGTAACTTCAGCTTTTAAAAATTCTACTCCAAATCCAACAGCCTGCTCTTTCATATGAGCACCTAAATGATGACCTGAAATCTCTTTTATACCAGGATAGTTAACAACTTCTGAAGTTGTTGTAATTTGTCCACCGACTTCTCCCTTTTCAATAATAAGAACATCCATTTGTGCTCTACCGGCATAAATTCCAGCGGATAATCCAGCAGGACCGCCGCCTATAATTATTAAATCATATATTTTTTCCATATTTCACCTCATAAAAGTATCGATTATATAGTGTTTAAAAATTAAAGGCACTAAGAAGTGCCTTTAAAGTTATTATTTAAATTATTAGATTTTTCCAATTAAGTCTAAAGATGGTTTTAAAGTTTCTGAACCAGGTTTCCACTTAGCAGGACAAACTTGTCCACCGTGTTGAGCAACGAATTGAGCAGCTTGAACTTTTCTTAATAGCTCTCCTGCATCTCTTCCTATTCCTAAGTCGTGGATTTCGTATGCAACGATTTTTCCTTCAGGATTTATAACGAAACTTCCTCTTAAAGCTAATCCCTCTTCTGGAATTAAAACTCCAAACATTTCAGAAATTTTTCTTGTAGGATCTGCAATCATAGGGTATTGAATTTTTTTGATAGTTTCAGAAGTATCATGCCACGCCTTATGAACGAAGTGAGTATCTGTTGAAACAGAATAGATTTCACAGTTGATATCTTTAAAACTAGCATAGTTGTCTGCTAAGTCTCCTAACTCAGTAGGACAAACAAAAGTAAAGTCTGCAGGATAGAAGAAGAATACTGACCATTTTCCTTTTATAGATTCGTTTGTAACCTCAATAAAATCTCCGTTGTGATAAGCTTGAGCTTTGAATTCTCCAATATTTTTTCCAATTAATGACATTTGATAACCTCCTATATTTTATAATTATTATTAATTTGTAATCATTACAAACTAATAATAATTTATTTTTGAAAAAAAGTCAAGTTTTTATTTAAAAATATTTTGAATATTAAAATATTGTTACTTGCACATAGGTTAGTTACTTAAAAAAAATAGATTTCCTTTAATAAAAATAAAAAAAATATTGATAAAATAAATTTGACAATTCTATCGAAGCGTAATAAACTTACTAATAGGGTAAACAATATATTTTAAGGGGGTTTAAAATGTCGAATGAAAAAAAAGATAATTTGATATTTAAGCTAGTATTTGGTGTAGTAGTAGGTTTGATTATTGGTTTGTTTGCGAATGAATCTTTGATTGGAGTCGTTCAAACAATTAAATTTATCTTGGGGCAGGTTATATCATTTATAGTTCCGTTGATAATTTTAGGTTTTATAGCACCAGCTATAACTAAGATGAAATCGAATGCGAGTAAGATGCTTGTAGCCATGTTGATATTAGCGTATATGTCATCAGTTGGAGCAGCTTTATTCTCGATGATTTCAGGATATGCAATAATTCCGATGTTGAATATAGTGACAGTTGTAGATGGATTGAAAGAGTTGCCACCAATGCTGTTTAAATTGAATATTCCACCAGTTTTATCGGTAATGTCAGCTTTGGTTTTAGCTCTGTTTTTAGGACTTGCAATAGTATGGACAAATTCAAAAAAATTAGAAGCAGCTTTAGATGAGTTTAATAATGTTATTCTATCTATCGTTCACAGAATAATAATACCAATACTTCCATTTTTTATAGCATCAACGTTTGCTACTTTAGCATATGAGGGAAGTATTACAAAACAACTACCTGTATTTTTAAAAGTTGTAGTTATAGTTTTAATAGGACATTTTATTTGGTTAACTATTTTATATAGTATTGGTGGAGCAGTGTCAAAACAAAATCCATTTAACTTATTAAAAAGTTATGGTCCAGCGTATTTGACAGCTGTAGGAACAATGTCTTCAGCAGCTACACTTCCAGTTGCTCTATCTTGTGCTAAGAAGTCAAACACTCTAGATGAAGATGTAGCTAACTTTGCTATTCCTTTGGGAGCGACAGTTCATCTATGTGGATCTGTTCTTACAGAAGTATTCTTTGTAATGACTGTATCTCAGGTTTTATATGGAACACTTCCAACAATGGGAACTATGATTTTATTTATAGTTTTACTGGGAATATTTGCAATAGGAGCTCCAGGGGTTCCGGGAGGAACGGTTATGGCCTCTTTAGGAATAATTGCATCTGTGCTAGGATTTGATGATACAGGAATAGCTTTGATGCTAACAATCTTTGCACTTCAAGATAGTTTTGGAACTGCTTGTAATGTGGTTGGAGATGGAGCATTAGCTTTAATACTTAACGGTTTGTTTAAAAAAAATAAAAATTAATGAAAAAAACTCTCCTTTCTTGTAAAAGGAGAGTTTTTAATTTATAATATTGGGATAGAGGAAAAATAGGAGGTGGAAAATGTATAAAAGTTATAATTTTGATGAGATTAAAGAAAGAGTTGAAGATTTAAAAAAAATAGATTCGGATTTTAAAATTGATAAAGAGTTGAAAAGAGATGATCTATTTTTTGCTCTTGAAATAAAAGATGAGATTATAGGATACATTTTTTTAACGAAAAAAAATGACGATTATTTTTTAAATAGAATTTTTGTAAGAAAAGATGAACGATTTAAATCTTATGGAAAAAAATTAATTTCATTTATTGTTAATACTGAAATAAAAAAAGGAAGTTTAATAGTAGAAAATCCCATTGAGATTTGTAATTTTTTAATGAAAATAGGGTTTGAAAAAGATAAGAATGAAATGTATATTTTGAAGAATTTAGAGGAGAAGGCTTCTAGAAAAAAAGAGGGGCAAAAAACTGTAATCTCTTCAATAATTTGGAATATAATCTTGGCAGCAACTAAAATAGGGTTTGGAATGATATCTAATTCTAGAGCACTATTAGCCGATGGATTTAATTCATTGTCAGATGTTGTTACATCAGCTGGAATTTTGCTAGGAATTCATTTCAGTAATATGCCAGAGGATGAAGACCATCCGTTTGGGCATGAGAAAATCGAAAGTGTTATTGGTGTTGTCATGGGAATATTTATGATTTTGACAGCATTTGAATTAGGAAAAGGTGGAGTTGAGCTAATACTTTCAGGAGAAAAGCGAGCTGTTCCAGGAACTGTAGCTATATACTTTGGATTGTTTTCATCTGTTGTAAAGTACTTTATGTATAAACAAAAGATGAGGGTTGGAATAGAAACAGATAATAGAGCTTTAATAGCTGATGCAAAAGATAGTAGAAATGATATCTTTTCATCTTTAGGAGTAGTTTTAGGAATAGGGTTATCAATATTTGTAAATCCTATATTTGATGTACTTATAAGTATACTGGTTTCTGTGGTAATTTTTAAAGAGGGAGTTCATGTTATTTTAGATATAACAGATACAATACTAGATAAACAGGATATACAGTTTATAGATGATATTAAAAAGTATATCTATGAAAATACGGATATAAAAAATGTACATGATCTGATGATGAGAAAATCAGGGGATAAGATATTTTTAGAGTTTCATATAAGAGTACCTAAAGATATGACTGTTTATAAGGCACATAAAATAGCTGATGACTTAGAGAATTCGATAAAACAGGATTTTCCATTGGTAAAAAATATAACGATACATTTAGATTGTATAATAGATTAAAAGAAGGAGAAGAGATGAGAATATTATTATTTATGTTTACTTTATCGACATTAATATTTGGTAAAAATATTGATACAAATGAGGTGTTGAAGAATTTAAGTAATCCAGAGTGGGTATTTGTTGACACGAGAGATACTAATGAATATAACGGATGGAACTTGTCAAATTTAGAGAAAAATGGACATATAAAAGGAGCTACAGATTTTTCATATACTTGGTTAGATGCTGAATACTTAAATTCTAAGAATGAAGAGATTTTAAAACAAAGAGTTGTTGAAAAAGGGATTGTTAAAGAAAAAAATATCGTTTTATATGGTGTTGATAATTCTCAAATAGCAAAGGTAGAAAATTATCTAAAGGAAAATGGTTTAGATGAGGTTTATACATATAACTTGATTGAAAATAAAGATTATACTCAAATTCCTTTTGAAGTTTATGAAGGCTATGAGATGTTAGTTCCACCAAGTTGGCTAAAAGAAAAATTAGAGAAAAAAGAAGTTAAGGTTTATGAAGCTTCTTGGGGAAGTATAAAGGATGCCGCAGTTTATGTTGCTAACCATATCCCTGGTGCTCCGCATATTAATACGGATAGTATAGAACCACCACCTGAGTGGATGATAAATACAGATGAAAATCTAATTAAATTTGCAGCAGAGATTGGTATATCAAAAGATGATGCTATTGTTTTATATGGTGATGATGTAATGGCGTCTTATAGATTGGCAATTATCTTTAAATATTTAGGAGTTAAAGATGTTAGAGTTTTAAATGGTGGTTTAGCAGCTTGGAAAAAAGCAGGATACAAAACAGATATGGGTGTAGTAAAGGCTACCCCAATAAAAGAATTTGGATCTAAGACGCCGATTAATAAAAAATTGATAGTGGATGAAGTTGGAGCAAAAGAGGTATTAGAAGATAACAATAAAGTTTTAGTAGATATTAGATCATATAATGAGAGAATAGGAAAAGAATCTGGGTACTCTTATATGCACAGAAAAGGTAGAATTCCAGGATCGATTTGGGGAAAATCAGGAAGCAAATCAACAACTTTAGAAGATTATAGAAATGTTGATAATACTATGAGAAATGGGTATGAGATTATATCTATGTGGAATGAGCTAAAAATTTCAGAGGAAAAAGAATTAACATTCTTCTGTGGATCTGGATGGAGAGCTGCGGAAGTTCTATTTTATTCAGAGGTTATGGGATTGAAAAATAACTCTCTTTATTCTGACGGATGGATTGGATGGAGTGCAAATTCACAAAATCCAATTGAGATAGGAGAAGAGAGATAAAATAAAAAGGAATCAAACAAAGGTTTGATTCCTTTTTTTTATGCATCGTCATATTTTTCAAAATTATTACTTTTAAGCATTGTTTGAACTTTTTTTATATACGCTCCTTTTAATTCTGAGTAGCTTGTTAAACCGTAAGCTATCTGTGTAGGAGATTCGCCAGCATGAACTCTGGTTCTAAGTGATTTATATGCATTAACTCTAGAAAGAGTTAGAACAAAATCTTTAACAGAATCTTTAATAGAATCATATTCTTTATAAGTACGATTAGTATGTTTAAATGCATTCATACCAAAAAGATTATTTTTTTCTTTAAAAACTCTTGATGTTCCCCAGCCACTTTCTATTGCTGCTTGAGATAAAATTAAAGAAGTTGGATATTTAATCATTCTTCTTTTTAACTCAGGCCAATTATAAGCAGAGACTTTATAGGCTTTAAAAATTCTATCTAATTCTTTTTTTTCTTCCGTAGTATGTGATGTTTTTTTTGATAAAGCATCAATGATAGATATATCTCTATCGATTTCTTGGTTTACTACTTCAATACTAGGGAGTAGCATTGAAATAAATGCTTCTTTTCTATTCGTGACACTTAATTTTTTTAGATCCAATCCATCTAAAGAGTAGACGTGATTTCCAGTAGGTTTTCTCTCTAAATCTTTAACTGATTTAACTTCTATAGTTTTATATTTGATTTCATGTGGAATATGAAAATCAATTTCAGTAGAAAATGAGATAGATGAATAAAGGAAAAAAGTAAGCATGCAGATAATTAATTTTTTCAACATAACCTCTCCTTTATTAAAATAATTTTTGTATAGACTAGATTATATATGAAAATATATGAAAAATCAATAAAAAATTTACAGAGAACAAAAGGTGTAGTATAATAAAACGATATAAAAATTTAAATAAAAGTGGGAGATGAAAATGACGTTAGAACGAAAAAAATCATTATTTTCAATAACGATTCCGATCTTTTTAGAGTTGTTACTAGTGACAGTAGTGGGAAATATTGATACGATTATGCTTGGAAGATTCAGTGATAAGGCTGTAGGGGCAGTTGGAGGTATGAGTCAGGTATTATTGATTCAAAATACAATTCTAAGTTTTATCTGTTTAGGTACTACGATACTAATGGCTCAATTTATAGGAGCTAAAAATCATAAATCAACAAAAGAGGTAATTGCTGTTTCTTTAATAATGAATGTGTTCATAGGTCTAGTTCTAGGTCTGGTATACTTTATAGGTTGGGAATGGATTTTAGTAAAAATAAAATTACCTTTAGCTTTGAGAGATATGGGAATGAATTATTTTAAACTTGTTGGAGGTCTTTGTATATTCCAAGCGATTTCGTTAACGAATGGAGCTATTTTAAAAAGTTATGGAAATACAAAACCGATGCTTTTTGTAAATATAGGAGTTAACCTTTTAAATATTTTAGGAAATGGTATGTTTATATTTGGATGGTTGGGAGCACCTGTTTTAGGAGTTACAGGAGTTGGGCTATCAACAGTATTCTCGAGATTTATAGGAGCTATAGTTTCTCTGGTAGTTATGTCATATTTCTGTAAGTTTAGATTTGAAGATTTGAAAAAATTTACTTTCGAAAAAGTAAAAAAAATATTATCGATAGGAATTCCGACAGCTGGAGAGCATCTAACTTGGAGTCTAACACAAGTTATAATACTTTCTATGGTAAATACGATGGGAACAATAGAGATTACAGCAAGAACATACTTAGCATTGATTTCATCTTTTATTATGATATTCTCGATAGCATTAGGACATGGAACGGCTATTCAAGTTGGACAACTTGTTGGTGCAGGAGATAAGGATAAAGCTTATGATCAGTGTATGAGAAGTTTAACACTTTCATTTATTTCGGCGACAATTATTTCTTTATTGGTGTATATTTTTAGATATGGAATTATGGAGATGTTTACAAAGGATGCAGAAGTAATAAAAGCTGCAGCGAAAGTTTTCCCGTGGATGATATATATTGAAACTGGAAGAACATTTAATATAGTTGTAATAAATGCACTTCATGCAGCAGGAGATATAAAATTCCCGATGATTATGGGATGTATCGTTATGTTAGGAGTTGCAGCACCACTTTCTTGGATTTTAGGAATAAGAATGGAATGGATGTTAGTTGGAGTTTGGATAGCTAATGGAACAGATGAATGGATAAGAGGATTTGGAATGCTTTGGCGTTGGAAAACAAAGAGATGGATGGCCAAAGGGTTTATATAAAAAAAACGGATTTTTTAATCCGTTTTTTTTTATTTTTTTATTACTTTGAAAAGTATATTTTAGTATGATAATATTCCAAATTTAACAAGTATCATAGCGATTGTATATATAACTGGGAATGTGATTATTGTTCTTAAGATGAAAAACTTCGCAACATCTAAGATAGAGAATCCCATTTTAGAGTTAACAAGAATCATTCCTGTTTCACTCAAGAAGATTAGTTGCGCAAACGACAGCGTTCCAACAATGAATCTAGCTACTTCACTAGTAGTATTTTCAATGAATAATGCAGGTAAATACATGTCAGAGAATCCAACAATCATAGCTGGTGCCATTTGAGATGCAACCTCTTGTGAGAATCCAAGCATTTTTAAGATTGGCATTAAAGGCATAGAAAGTATATTGAAGAAACTTGTATTTTCAGCAATAACTAAACCGATAGAACCAACACACATAATAACCGGAATAAATGTAATGTAGATAACTAAAACTTTGAATAATGAATCTACAACAATCTCTTTTTCAGATGCCTTTCCAGCAGTTGATGTAGCTAAGTGTAAAGCCTCTGCAAAACTTTTAGCTCCATTATCATCAACTTTGTTACCTTCGAAATATTCATTTTTAAACTTTTTTAATGGTAATCTAGCGATAATAAATCCAGCAACTATAGTTGAGAAAGCTATTGTTCCGTAGAATACCCAGAAAATTTTCGAAAATTGTAATAAATCAGCAACAACAGCAGCAAATGAAATACCAACGATAGAGAATGAAGTTGCGATTATAGCAGCCTCTCTTTGAGTGTAGTATCCTTTTTGATATTGTTGATCTGTAACTACTATACCAATTGTTCCATCTCCTAAGAATGAAGCAAGAGCATCAATAGCAGCATAACCAGGAACCTTGAATACTTTTTTCATAATTGGAGCGATAAGTGTTCCAATAAATTCAACAAGTCCAAAAGATGTAAGTAGTGGCATTAACATAACTCCTATGAAGAAAGTAACCATAAGAGGAGGAATCATATCTCCAGCCATTAATCCACCAGTATTCTCATTACTTAAAAATTCAGGTGCAACTCCAAGTGAGATCATTATAAACATTAAAGATCCACCAATTCTTAAAATACCACTAAGTTTATCAGTCACGAAAAGGTCATTTAAGTATTGCTCTTTAAAGCTTTTTTTAATAAATCCTAAGATTGTTCCAGCTATTGTTATTGTAGAACAGAACATTATTAGGAAATTAACCCAACTTGAATAGTTATTTAGAACAAAGTTTTTTAGGTGACCCATTATTATAGAAGACTCACCACCAATTGAAATAGGAGCTAAAAAAGCTAATAGTCCTATTAAAGAATAAATACCAAATTTTAGTATTGCCATTATAAAAAACCTCCAGAAATTTTAAAATTTCTGCCAAATAAAAAAACATACTTAATAAAAAGTATGCCTGAATTGAGAACTTATATTATTAAGCGTATTACTATGGCAGCTTCGTAATACTTAATTCACAGGAACATGTCGTCATCGCCATCGGCCTTAGGCTCAAAACATATAAGTGAACTAACCTCTGTTTAAATTGTCAGTTAAGTATACATTAAAATAAAGAGATTGTAAAGAAAAAAATAAAAAATAAAAGATAGAGTACGGAAATAGAGTAGTAATCTTATAAGTACTTAAAAGGAAGGTGATTTATGTATTCGAAAGATGATATGATTTTGTGGTCTATGATAGGATCTATGATTGTAGATGTAGGTAGATTAGAAGTTTTAGCTTTTTCACCTGAGTATTTATTTAAGGTTTTTAGAAGATCAAGTGAGTTAGGAGTAAATGTCTTTAAAGAGAGTTATAAGGATGTTTTAGAAATTATAAACGAATTGAAAGATGGAGTAGAGAAAGAAAAAATAAAGAATTTGTTTGGTGATTTTAAGATTTTGAGAGATCTGAAAAATGGAATACAAAAAGAAAAAAATCTAATGGAGAAAGAGAATATAAAAATGTGTACATATTTTTGTTCTGATTATCCTGAGAAGTTGCGATTGTGTAAAACGCCACCATTTGTTTTATATTATAAAGGAAAACCTTTAGATAATGATTTTTTGACTGACAGCATATCGATAGTAGGAACGAGAAATCCTGAAGATGAAAAAATAACACAATTTACAGAGGAGATTGTAAGAAATCTTAAGCAAAAATTGAGATATAATATAAGTGGTTTGGCCTTAGGGTGTGATACGATTGGGCATAAAATAACAATGGAGCATGAGATAAAAAATATAGCTATCTTAGGTCAAGGGCTAGGAACAGAGATATATCCAAAAGAAAATTTAGAATTGAGTAAAGAGATACTTGAAAATGAGGGGACGCTAGTTTCAGAACTTCCTCCGAGTATAGGTGTTAGAGGGATTTATTTGTTGGCAAGAAATAGACTTCAAGCTTATTTAGCTGAGGAGTTATTAGTTTTGGAGACGGGAAATAAAGGTGGAACAATAACGACTATAAAAGCAGCTTTTTTAGAAAAAAGAAAAGTTTATATCAGAAATATAAAGAAGAATCAAACTATGTTTACGTTGAAGAATATATCGAAATTGACATTTATAAGTTGTTATTCTGATATGGAGATAATAAAAATTTTGACAGCAAAGCCAGCAACACTTTTTACATTTAAGTTTTCTTAAAGTGGTGTACCTGAAGAGAATTGAACTCATGACCTACTCCTTAGGAGGGAGTTGCTCTATCCAACTGAGCTACAGATACACGTAATGTAGTCAAAATTTAACATAAAAAAAATATCTTGTCAAGAAAAAAGAGTGATAAAATTCCGGGTTATTTTACCTGAGAAAAAAAGTCACTCTTTACTTTTTTTAACTGCTTGACATTAGGTCTAAACATGAAGTATAATTGACATTATGTTTCATATAATTACAATTTTGGAGGGGTTTTATGAAGAGAGTTTCGGTTTTATTAGGAGCATTAGCTCTAACAACAGTAGCATCGGCAGCACCAACAAAAATTGGAGTGACAATTTATCGTTATGATGACAACTTTATGTCAACAGTGAGACAAAGTATTGAAGCAGTTGCAAAAAATGATAAAGATGTTGAAGTATTAATGAACGATTCACAAAATGACCAATCTAAACAAAATGATCAGGTGGATGTTTTAATTGCAAAAGGTGTTGACGCTTTAGCAATTAACTTAGTTGATCCAGCTGCAGCATCAACAGTTATAGCAAAAGCAAAAGCAGAAGATATTCCAGTTGTATTCTACAATAAAGAACCATCTAAGGCTGATATGGATAGCTATGATAAAGCTTATTATGTGGGAACAGACTCAAAAGAATCTGGAGTAATCCAAGGTGAATTAATAGCTAAACATTGGGCTATGCATCCTGAATGGGATTTAAATAAAGATGGGGTAGTTCAATATGTTTTATTAAAAGGAGAGCCTGGACATCCAGATGCAGAAGCTAGAACAACTTATGTAACAAAAACTCTTAACGAAAAAGGAGTAAAAACTCAAGAGTTACATATGGATACTGGTATGTGGGATGCAGCTATGGCAAAAGATAAAATGGAAGCTTGGTTATCAGGACCAAATGGAGATAAAATAGAGGTAGTTATTGCAAATAACGATGGAATGGCTATGGGAGCAGTAGAAGCTTTAAAAGCTAACGGTAGAGCAAAAACACCAGTATTTGGAGTTGATGCGTTAGCTGAGGTTTTAGTTATGGTGGAAAATGGAGAGATAGCTGGAACTGTGTTAAATGATGGTAAAAATCAAGGAGAAGCTACATATGAAATAGCTAAAAACTTAGCAAGAAAGAAAGCTCCAACAGAAGGAACTAAGTGGGAGTTAAAAGATAAGATATTAAGAGTACCATATGTAGGTGTAGATAAAGACAATTTAAATGATTTTAAAAAGTAATAGGTGAGGGGAGGTATAAGCCTCCCTTTCTTTAATAAAACTTAGAGATTAAAGAGGAGATATTTATGGAGAAATATTTACTAGAGATGGTAGAGGTATCAAAATCTTTTCCTGGAGTTAAAGCTCTAGATAAAGTTAATTTAAAAATAAGACCTCATACTGTTCATGCTTTGATGGGTGAAAATGGAGCAGGAAAGTCAACGTTAATGAAATGTTTATTTGGAATTTATTCTAAAGATGAGGGTAAGGTATTTTTAGATGGAAAAGAGGTAAACTTTATATCAGCTAAAGATGCTTTAGAAAATGGAGTTTCTATGGTTCATCAGGAGCTGAACCAAGTTTTACAAAGAACTGTAATGGACAATGTCTGGTTAGGTAGATATCCGTTAAAAGGGATATTTGTAGATCATAAAAAGATGTACGAAGATACAAAAGAGATATTCAAAGAGTTAGAAATAGATGTAGACCCGAAAGCAAAGGTTTCAACACTATCTGTTTCACAGATGCAGATGGTTGAAATAGCAAAAGCCTTTTCTTATAATTCTAAGATAATAGTAATGGATGAGCCGACATCCTCTCTAACGGAAAAAGAGGTGGGACATCTTTTTAAGATTATCAAAAAATTGACAGACAGAGGTTGTGGAGTTGTTTATATATCTCATAAGATGGAGGAGATAAAAGAGATTTGTGATGATATAACGATACTTAGGGATGGGCAATGGGTAGCTACAAAAAGTTTAGATGGAATAACAACAGATGAGATTATTAGTATGATGGTTGGAAGATCTTTAACTCAGAGATTCCCTGAAAAGACAAATCATCCAGAAAATATTATTTTAGAGGTTGAAGGATTGACAGCTAAAAATGGGCCATCAATAATGGATGTAACTTTTAATCTAAGAAAAGGAGAGATTTTAGGAATTGCAGGGTTGGTTGGTTCTAAAAGAACAGATATAGTTGAAACAATTTTTGGAATCAGAGAGAAATCGACTGGAACAGTTACAATCAATGGAAAAGTGGTGGAAAATAGAAGTAGTTTGGAAGCGATACAAAATGGATTTGCACTTGTAACGGAAGAACGAAGAGCTACAGGAATATTTCCACAACTAAATGTTGAGTTTAACTCTTTGATTTCAAATATGAGTCACTATGAGGGAAAGAATAAATTATTAAATGGAAATAAAATGTACGGAGATACAAAATGGGTTATAGATTCGATGAGAGTTAAAACTCCAAATCAAAAAACGCCTATAGGAAATCTTTCTGGTGGAAATCAACAAAAAGTAATTATTGGAAGATGGCTTTTAACTAGTCCAGATATTTTGATGTTAGATGAGCCAACAAGGGGAATAGATGTAGGAGCTAAATATGAAATTTATCAATTGATGCTAGATTTGGCAAATAAAGGAAAGGGTATAATAATGATATCTTCTGAGATGCCAGAACTTTTAGGAGTTACTGATAGAATTTTGGTTATGAGTAATGGAAGAATAGCGGGGATAGTTGATACAAAAGAAACAACTCAAGAAGAGATTTTAAAATTAGCATCATTATATTTATAGATCGTGGGAGGATAAAATGGAACTAAATAATGAAGAGAAAAAAAATGGTTTCTTTAAGGGGAAAGATACAAAAAAACTTTTATTAGATGGAGGATTGTATATTGTTCTTCTAATATTGATAGCAGGAATAATAATAAAAGAACCGGCGTTCTTAAGTTTTAGAAATATGAGAAATATTTTAACGCAATCATCTGTTAGAACAATCTTGGCTCTTGGTGTTGCGGGTATAATAGTAACTCAAGGAACAGATCTTTCAGTAGGAAGACAAGTTGGATTGTCGGCAGTAATTTCAGCAACACTATTACAAGCTGTTACAAATGTTAATAAGGTATTTCCTGGATTAGATACGTTACCAATACCAGTAGTTATTTTAATAATATGTGTAATTGGAGCTTTTGTAGGATTTTTAAATGGATTTGTTGTTGCATACCTAAATGTAACACCGTTTGTTGCTACTTTAGGATCGATGATAATAATATATGGAGCGAACTCTTTGTATTATGATTATGTTGGAGCATCTCCAATTGCAGGATTCTCTAAAAGTTTTACAACTTTTGCACAGGGATTTTTTACAATAGGAGGATTTAGATTTAATTATCTAATAATATATGCAGCATTAGCAGTATTGTTTATTTGGATTTTATGGAATAAAACAACATTTGGAAAGAATCTCTTTGCAGTTGGTGGAAATCCTGAAGCTGCAAGAGTATCGGGAGTAAATGTAAAGAAAACACTTTTACTAGTTTATACTTTATCAGGAATCTTCTATGCATTCGGTGGAATGTTAGAAGCGGGAAGAGTTGGAAGTGCTACAAATAACTTAGGGAACATGTATGAGATGGATGCTATAGCTGCTTGTGTAGTTGGAGGAGTTTCATTCTCAGGAGGAGTTGGAACAGTTCCAGGAGTTTTAATTGGAGTTATAATATTTACAGTTATAAACTACGGATTGACGTTTATAGGAGTAAACCCATATTGGCAATATATAATAAAAGGGGTAATAATAGTGATGGCAGTTGCTTTAGATACGTTAAAGTATGTAAAGAAGAAATAGAAAAATTAGAATAAAAAAAAGTTCTAGAGAAAACTCTCTAGAACTTTTTTAATCTATATATGTGATTATTTCTTTTAATTCTAAACTTCTTTTAATATCTATAACTCTTTGGTTTTTACTTCCACGCCATTTTAGATTTAAATCCTTCTCTTCGATGTTAAATTTACCATCAACTAAAATATCACATAATTTTATAAGAGATAGGAGTTTTGGGTTAGCAATAATTATTTCCCAAGTAAAACCAGACCAAATCCAAATATCTTTTTCTGGAAAACTATTCTTAAATTTTTTAATAAAGTTTACAAGTGGATCTATATTCTCTATATATGTAGGGTCTCCACCTAATAAAGAAAGCCCTTTAATACTTTTATTGTATTTCTTAAAATAGTCTAAAATCTCATTTTCAATCTCTTCTGTAAAAGGAGACCCGTAGTTAGGGTCCCATGTGTCAGAGTTAAAGCAATCTTTACAAAAGTGAGAACATCCACTTACGAAAAGACTTACTCTAATTCCTTCTCCATTAATCATATCTGTATATTTGATACCAGAATAGTTCATAACAATCTCCCATCGTTTTACATATGTTTAACTCTGTTTATTACCTCTTTTTGTTTTCCTTTATTGAAAGGTCTGCTATCAGGTTGAGCTAGATATCCGCAAACTCTTCTTATAACGTTCATCTTAGTAGAATCGTGATTTCCACATTGAGGACACTCGAATCCTCTTTCAGTAGCTAAGAATTCTCCATTGAAGTCACAGATATGACACTTATCAACAGGTTGATTAATCCCCATATAATGTATTCCTATTGATTGAGCATATTTTAAAACTTGATAAACAGCTTCAAGGTTTTTCTTTAGTGAATCAGTTTCTATATAACTGATATGTCCACCAGAAGCTAGAGTATGTCCTGGAGCTTCTAATCTTAATTTTTCGAATGGATTTATATTAATTTTAGAAGAAACATGGAAAGAGTTGTCATAGTACTCTTTATCAGTGATTCCTTCAATTACTCCAAATTCTTTTAAGTCAATTTGTGCAAATCTGTCACAAAGAGATTCAGATGGTGTTGAATAAAGAGCGAATCCTAAATTAGTTTCCTCTTTGAATTCTTTTACTTTTTTAGAGATATACTCTAAAACTTTAAATGATTTTTCATAAGATTCTTCATCTAAAGCAAAGTTTTTACCATAAAGAAGTTCAGAAACTTCACTCAATCCGATATATCCGATAGAAACAGTAGCATATCCACCCCAGATTAAATCTTTAATAGTTTCTTTAGCATCTTTTTCAGCAAGAGCTCCAGCCATCCAAAGGATTGGTGCAATTTCAGCAGGAGTATTTTCTAAATACTTAGCTCTAAAGATATTATTTTCTTTACACATATTTAAAACTTCATCCAACTCTTTATAGAATCCAGCTTCATCACCTCTATTTTTGATAGCTATTCTAGGCAGGTTTATAGTTGTAGCACCTATATTGAATCTACCTGAGTATTTTTCTACTCCATTTTCATCTTTCCAAGGAGAAAGGAACGCTCTACATCCCATAGGATAAACAACAGTACCGTTCTTAACTTGTTCTGGTGTTACAAATAGAATATCTGGATAAACAGATTTTGTCATACATTCGAAAGCTAATTGAGATATATCCCAGTTAGGATCCTCTTCGTTAAAGTTTAATCCATCGCAAACAGCATAAACTATTTTAGGGAAGATAGCAGTTTCCTTTTTAGCTCCAAATCCTTCCATTCTTGTTTTGAAGACAAACTTTTGAACAAGTTTTCCTTCCCAAGAAGTTTCAGTACCTATACCAACAGTTGTAAATGGAGTTTGTCCATTAACTGTAGATAAGCTGTTTATTTCATATTCTAATCCTTGCATAGATTGTTTAACAGATTCCTCAGTCATATCTACAGCATAGTCAAATGCCATTGGATATTTTTCTTTTAAAGTCTCATTAGAATATTTAATTTCGTTTTCAGATATTACAGATTCAATAACATCTCCAGATAATCTTTCAACATATTTTAATCCTTTTGCAAAATGCTTTTTAAAGCTTTTTATGATATATGGAACTAAGGCTCTATCTAGGTAAGGGATAGAACATCCACCATATGTGTTAGATGAAACAGAGGCAATGATTTGAACAATATGTCCAACGGCAACCTCAACAGAGTTAGGTTCAAGCATTTTAGCATTTCCAATGTTACATCCATTTGCAAGCATCTGTTCTATATTAACTAACTCACAATTTGTTTCTCTGAAAAGAAGGTAATCAAGGTCGTGTATATGAATTCTTCCACTTTCGTGAGCTTCTTTTAAATGTTTTGGTAAGATTCTATTTAGATAGTAATCTTTTGATGAGATTCCAGCTAAAAGATCTCTTTGAACAGATATAGTTTTTCCATCTTTATTGGCATTTTCATTTAGCATATCTTCGTTTGACGCGTCAATTAGTTCACCAATTTTTTTATATATAACTTGTTCTTTTTTTCTTAGTTCATTTTTTATAGTACGATATTCTTGATAAGAAAGAGCAATGTCTTTTTCAGAAGATCCCATAAGTTTTTTTACAACTAAATCTTGGATATCTTCAACATGCATCTTAGGAGTATCAAGATTTTCTATTTGAGTTGCTATTTTTTCGATAAGCTCAGCATTAACAGCTTTTTCTTTTTGTGTGAAAGACATTGTTATAGCTCTTACAATTCTACTTTTGTCAAAACGTACAGTTGAACCATCTCTTTTAATAACTTCCTTCAAAAAAATCACCCCAGTTTTTATTTTTTTTTCTTCAAGTATTATACACACTTTTATAGGATTCTACAAATGTGTAAAAAAGTAAAAATGGGTATAAAAATGGTTAAAAAAAAATATTTGACACCAGAATATAGAGTTATTAAAGAGAAATAAAGTTAAAAAAATAATCAAATGGAAAAAAATCGAGCAAAAAAAATTCAAATAATTTTTTCGAAAAACACAATATATATTGTTAGGTTTAAAAAAATAACACAATATCTTGTGTTTTGATTTTTGAAAAATAATTTTTTCGAAAAAATAATAAAAAAGATTAAAAAAATGTGATATAGTATTTTTTAAATACCAAATATAAGGAGGGGTTTTGTGTTTGATAAGAAAATTTATGTTTCAAGAAGAGAGTGTTTAAAAAAATTAGTTGGTGATGGTCTGATTGTTATTGTTGGAAATTCAGAATCACCAATGTCTTATGGGGATAATTGTTATAACTTTATACAAGATTCGACTTTTTTATATTACTTTGGTTTAAACTCTCCAGATTTAATAGGTGTGATAGATGTAGATTCTAATGAAGAATATATTTTTGGAAAAGAATTTACAATGAATGATATTATTTGGATGGGTGGACAAAAAAGTTTTAAAGATAGAGCTTTAGAAGTTGGAGTAAAGAGCTTTTTAGAAACTGAAGAGTTAAAGAAAATTTTGGAATTGACAAAGTTAAACGATAAAAAGATACATTTTACAAATCAATATCGTCTAGAAAATAGTTTAAAGATATCAAAACTACTAGACAAATCATTAGATGAAGTGGAAAAAGATTTTTCAGAAAAATTAGTATCATCAATAATTGAGATGAGAAATATAAAAGCGGATTATGAAATAATTGAAATGGAAAAAGCAACAAATGTGACAAGAGAGATGCATCTAACAGCAATGAAAAATGTAAAGGCTGGAATGAAAGGATATGAACTGGTTGCGTTATTGGAGTGTGAGGCAAAGAAGTATAATGCTACTCCATCGTTCCATACAATCTGCACAACAAATGGTCAAATATTACATAACCATTTCCATGGAAATGTATTTAAAGAAGGAGATTTAGTATTACTTGATTGTGGTGCTAGATTAGAAAATGGATATTGTGGAGATATGACAACAGTTTTCCCTGTTTCAGGAAAATTTGACGAAAGACAAAAAGATTTGTATTCGCTATTGATAGAGATGTTTGAAAAAGCAGAAGAGTACACAAAACCAGGAATTACAAATAAAACTGTTCATCTAGAAGTATGTAAAGTTTTAGCTAAAGGTTTTGTTGAAAGAGGATTGATGAAAGGTAACGTAGAAGATATTGTAAAAGCTGGTGCTCATGCTTTATTCTTCCCTCATGGATTAGGACATATGATTGGTTTAGATGTACATGATATGGAGAACTTTGGAGAGAATAATGTAGGATATGATTCAGAGACATCGAGAGAAACACAGTTTGGAATTAGATCTTTAAGAATGGGGAAAGAACTTAAAGCGGGATATGTACTGACAATTGAACCGGGAATCTATTTTATCCCTGAATTGATTCAAAAATGGAAAAGTGAAGATTTGTTTAAAGAGTATATAAATTATGATAAAGTTGAAAATTACATTGACTTTGGTGGAATGAGATACGAAGGAGATTTCTTAGTAACAGAGACAGGAAATAAAAGATTAGGTGACAAGATACCTAAATATTTCAATGAGATTGAAGATGTATTAGCAAATAAATAAAAAATGACCTCCCTAAAAAGGGAGGTTTTTTTACATTTCAAAAATGTTTATAATTTTTAAAGTGTCTTTCCCAATAAGTTCAAATTCTATATAAGTATAGATATCTAAATCACTTTCTTGTAATTTACTTTCGAAAGCAACAACACCTTCATTAAGACAGTCGTTGATTTCAGACGGACTTAAATCATTGTGAATGTTGTAATAATTGTTTTCGATCATAAAACTGTTTAACTCTTCAAAGTTTAAAGTTTTTCCTATTAAAGATAACTCATTTTTTAACATAATAACCTCCTTTATATAAATTAGAACATAATAGCGTAATGAATACCGAATGATTCGTTGTTTCTATTTGAACTGTTTTGGTCTACCTGTGAGAAATGGTTGTTTATTTGGTATGTGTAGCTAACAGACAAATTGTTATTTAAGAAAAATCTAACTTGGTTTTGCCATTGTAAAGAGTCATGAGTTTGCTTAGAAGCTGAATCATTTTTAGCACCAAAATCATAATCTAGCCAACCACTAAATCCAAACTTCATTCCATTTTCAAATCTGTATATAGTTCCACCGTAAGCGATATTAAACATGTATCCATTCCATTGATTTTCATCTCTTCCATAATTTCTATCAACATATCTAGCATATAGGTTTGTTTTAAAGTAATCAAACTTCATATACTTCATCTCAGGGATAGAGATGTAGTTACCAATACCAATATAGTGCTTTCTAATTCCATCTTTGCTTCCAGTATATTGATTTCTAGTACTTGCATTGTCATAGTCAAATTGGTAAGCTATGAACCACTCAGAAACTGGACCAATAGAAAGGTCTTTTCCCGTTAGACCATCTATTGAGAATCTAGGTGTGAACTCGGCATAAGTATAGTTATCATCAACACCGTTCTTATCACTTAAATTAGAGTCTTTGAAAACGTTTGATCTATCAATAAACCAGTATAAATCTAAAAGATTATATCTAGTAGAACCTTGAATTTCAAACAAAGTCTCTTTTTTTGAAGGTCCCCATCCATCTGGTAAATAGTTTGACTTTACAAGACTTCCCTCTAAAACTGTAAAGTTCCAAGGCTCATACTTAGCAAAAGTAGTAGCAGAAATAGCTACAGAACCTATAAGTAAAAATTTTTTTAACATAAAACCCTCCCTAAATTAAAACGTTAGTATAAACTTTTGTATTTCACTTAATAAAAGATTAATATTTTCTTGAGATAACACACAAACTCTAAAAAAATTACTATTTAATCCATCAAACGATTCAGCCTTTCTAATTATGATTCCTTTTTTTAAAAGAAAATTATATAGAGAAGTTGCGTCATATTTTGGATTCAAAATTTCACAAAGAATAAAATTACTTTTAGAGTCGTAAATTTTGAAATCTTTAAATGATTTAAGCCCTTCGTAAAGAATAGTAAAGTTTTCTAAAAAGTTTGAGTGACACATATTGATATAATCTGAATCACTAAACATTGCTTCACCCATGATAGAAGCAAAAATATTTATATTCCAAAGATTAGGAATAAGATTCATATTATCTAAAATATCTCCCGTTGATATAATAGCATAACCTAATCTGATTCCAGGAGTCGAAAAGAATTTAGAGGTACCTCTAATAACAATGATTTGATCATGTTTTTGGACTAAATTTATTGCTGATGTCTGTGAAGATTCAGTAAATTCTATATAAGTTTCATCAATCATAATTGGTTTTTGGAAAACTTTATATATATTTTCAATTTCTTGAATAGAAATAAGAGTTCCAGTAGGATTGTTGGGATTACAGATAATAATCATATCAAACTGTTCTTTTGTAATCAATTGAATAATTTCATCAATATTTAATTTGAAATTATTTTCTTTTTTATAAAAAAACTTTGTAATCGAGGCTCCAATTTTATTTAATTCTTTCTCATATTCTGAGTAAGCTGGGGATAATAATAAAGCTTTTTTTGGACTGATAACTTTTATTGTCGATGATATCAATTCAGTTGCCCCACTTCCAAGAATGATGTTTTCAGTATTACAATTGCAGTAATTAGCAATACTATTTTTAAGTTCAGTATATTCTGGATCAGGATAGATACTAGCTAAATTTAAGTTGTTTTTTAGTTTTTCCAATCCTTTAGGACTTAGTCCAAAAGGATTTATATTTGAACTAAAATCAATAATTGCATTTTGGTTAATACCAAGTACATCAGATAGTTGATGAAGATTTGCTCCATGATTACTTTTCATAAAACCCCTCCATAATTAAAATATATAACTATTTTAACAAATATAGTTTTTTTTTGCAAAATAATGTTATAAAATATAGTAGAAACTAAAAATAAAAAGGGGAATATATATAATGAGAAATCCAAAAGTAGTAGTAATAGGAGGGGGAAGTGGACTATCAGTTGTTTTAAGAGGATTAAAACACTTTCCTATAGATGTGACGGCAATTGTATCAGTAGCTGACAGTGGTGGAAGTAGCGGAATATTGAAAAAAGAGTTTAATATCCCTGCTCCAGGAGATCTAAGAAATGTAATGATAGCATTGAGTAATGTAGAGCCATTAATTGAAGAAGTTTTTCAATTTAGATTTAGAGAGGATTCTTCAATAGGAGCCCATCCTTTAGGAAATCTTTTAATAACAGCGATGACTGAGATAACAGGGGATGTTCAAATTGCATTGAAAAGACTTAGAAAGCTATTTAATATCAATGGAAAAATATTGCCAGCAACGCTTGAAAAGATAGAGTTAATTGCAGAAAAAACAAGTGGAGGATTTGTATTTGGAGAGTCGGATATACCAGTTATGGGAGAAAAGATAAAAAGGGTGTTTTATGACGGAGAAGTAAATAGTCCAAAAGAAAATATAAAGGCTATTGAAGAAGCCGATTTGATTGTATTTTCGATTGGAAGTCTTTATACCAGTATTATTCCAAATTTGCTTTTAGAGAATATGCAAGAGGCTTTAAAGAAATCAAAAGCCCAAAAAATTTATATCTGTAACGCTATGGGGCAGATGGGTGAAACAGAAAATTATAGTGTGGGAGATCATATTGAATCTATAAATAGACATGTAGGTTTTGATATGATTGACAAAGTTATAGTTAATTCTGTCGAAATACCTGAAGAGATTATTGAGAGATATAATGAAGAGGGTAGTACGCCTGTTGAATTAGATATAAATAGATTGAAAAAAATGAGAGTGAAAGTGATAAAAGAACCTTTGATAAAGATAGATTGTGAGAGAAGGGTGAGACATTTATCGCATAAGTTAGCAGCAGTTGTGTACTCACAAATAGATAATTTAGAGAAGTTTTATGATGAATAAAAAGTAACTTGAAGACTCGTCAAAAAAAAATTCAAAAAAAGTTTCCATTTTAGAATAACATGTGTTATCATAACAAGTGTTATTATTATTGGAGGTGAATTTTAGTGAGAATCGGAGATTTAAATATAGAAGTACCAATAATTCAAGGTGGAATGGGAATAAGAGCTTCAATGTCAAGATTGGCATCAGCAGTAGCTAATCAAGGTGGAGTGGGAGTTATATCTGGAACAGCTATTCCTGCAGATGAATTTAGAGACGAGATAAGAAAAGCAAAAGAGATGATTATAGAAAAAGGTGGAGCACTAGGAGTAAATATAATGGTAGCTGCTTCTAACTTTGCTGAAGCTGTAAAAGTATCAATAGAGGAAAAAGTTGACATGATTATATGTGGAGCTGGTTTCTCAAGAGATATATTTGACACAGTAAAAGGAACTGGGGTTAAGATAGTACCGATTGTTTCAAGTTTAAAGTTAGCTAAGATAGCAGAGAAATTAGGAGCTGACGCTATAGTTGTTGAGGGAGGAAACGCCGGAGGACATTTAGGGACAGATAAAGACTCTTGGGACATTGTAGAGGAGATAGCAAAAGGGGTTTCTATTCCTGTATTCGGAGCTGGAGGAGTAATAACTCCAGAAGATGCTGAAAGAATGATGGCTTTAGGAGTAGCTGGAGTTCAAATGGGAAGTAGATTTATAGCTACTGAAGAGTGTGAAGTTAGCCAAGAGTTCAAAGAAGTGTATGTGAACTCAAAAGAGGGAGATGTCGTTCAAATCATGAGTTCGGCGGGATTACCTGCGAATGCTATAGTTTCACCTTATGTTAATAGAGTGATTGCAGAGGAGAAATTAACACCAAAGAGCTGTACTAGTTGCTTAAAAAAGTGTAGTAGAAAATTCTGTGTTAAAGATAGTTTAATAAAAGGTCATGAAGGAAATGCTTTAGAAGGAATATTCTTTGCAGGGAAAGATGCTTGGAAAATCGATAGTATTTTATCTGTAAAAGAGGTATTTGATATGTTTAGAGGAAAAGTGATAGGATAAAAAATAATTTTAAAATCTAGTACGCAAGTGCTAGATTTTTTTTCTTTTTGTGTTATAATCAATTGATATTAAACAAAAATAAGGGGGATTTTAGAGTGAAAGTTATATTTTTTATCTTAACTTTTTTTGCTGTTTTAGGTGCTATAGATAGATGTTTTGGAAATAAGTTAGGATATGGTCAAAGGTTTCAAGATGGAATATGTGTGGCAGGGCCATTAATGTTAGCGATGTTAGGGATCTTATCTATAAGTCCATTAATTTCAAAATTCTCAAAACCTTTTGTTGAATTACTTTACTCTTTAACTGGAGTAGATCCTTCAATTTATATAAACTCTATATTAGCAACAGATATGGGAGGATATTTTTTAGCTCAGGACTTAGCAATAGATAAAAGTTTAGCTGATTTTTCCGGTGTAATTTTGGGTTCTATGCTAGGAACTGTAGTTATTTTTACGATGCCTGTTGCATTTGGAATTATTGATAATGATTCGAAAAATAGCTTTTCAAAAGGAATACTAAGTGGAGTAGCAACAATACCTTTGGGATGTTTGGTTGCGGGCGTTATGATGGGATTGAATTTATCTTTAGTTATTTACAATTTGATACCAGTAGTGCTTTTTTCTGTAGCTATTTGTAGTGGGTTATGGTTTTATCCAGAGAAAACTTGCAATATTTTTGATAAATTTGGTAAATTGATGACACTGTTAGTAACTGTAGGTTTGACTTTAACATTAATTGAAACAATGTTTGGGTATTCGATAGTTGATGGATTAAATCCGATAGATGAGAGTATGAAAATTGTTACAAGAGTATCGCTTACATTGAGTGGTGCATATCCATTTTTATATTTTATAGAAAAATATTGTAAAACAGGATTAAAAACATTGGGTGGTATTCTAGGGATAGATGAAAGTGGAACCGCTGGATTTATGGCTTCTTTAGTAAGTAGTATACCGATGTTTGGAATTTTTGGAAAGATGGATAATAATAGTAAGATAATAAATAGTGCTTTTGCTGTCGCGGGGTCTTATGTTTTTGGTGGACAATTAGGTTTTGTTGCGGGAGTATCTCCAGAAAATATATTACCATTTATTGTGGCTAAATTGGTTTCTGGTTTTGCTGCTATATATCTAGCAAAAACTATGTTTATAAATAAAAAGGAAAGAAATAATAGTTTTGTATTAAACAAAGGTCTGAAGATAAACTAGGGAGGAATAAATGGAGAAAATCATTATAGATTTAAAAGAGAGATATGCAAAGATTTTAGATGAATTAAAAGAGTTAAATCAGTTTCTTTTTGAAAATCCAGAATTGGGATTAAAAGAGGTAAAAGCAAGAGATAAGCATTGTGAGTTATTGAGTAAAAATGGATTTTTTGTTGAAAAAGGATACTGTGGAATAGAGACCGCATTTTTGGCAAATTATGCTGCTAAGAAACCTGGTCCAAGAATAGCTTATTTAGCTGAATATGATGCTCTACCAGAGATTGGGCATGGATGTGGACACAATATACTAGGAGTTACGAGTGTTGCCGCAGGAATACTTTTGAGAGAGTTTGTGAATGTCTATGGAGGAGAGGTTTTAGTAATAGGAACACCTGCTGAGGAAACAGATGGAGCAAAAGTTAAGATGGTTAAAGAGGGAGCTTTCAATAATATTGATGTAGCGATGATAGTTCATCCAACGAGTGGAAATATTCATTTGAGAAGTAGTTCTAGTCAAGCTATGGAAGCTTTACAATTCACATTTAGAGGAAAAACTTCTCATGCTGCAGGTGCACCTCATCTTGGGATAAATGCTTTAGATGGAGTTATAACACTATTTAATACAATAAATGCATTGAGACAGCAGATTCTGCCTACCGATAGAGTTCACGGAATAATAACAAAAGGTGGAGAAGCTGCTAATATAATACCAGATTTAGCAGTAGCAAACTTCTATGTAAGATCAAGAAATAAGAAAGAGTTAGATATACTTTTAAAGAAAGTTTTAAATTGTGCTAATGGGGCTGCTGTTTCAACAGGAACTACTTTAGAAATAGAGAATTATGAAACAAGTTTCTTAGATTTAATAACAAATAAGACTTTAATGGAAGTTTATGAAGAAAGCTTGAAAGATATTGGAGTTGAAAAAATGGAGAACTCTGAGGATAGTGGGTCGACAGATGCAGGAGATGTAAGTCATGTCTGCGCTACAATACACCCGTATATGCCTCTTTATAAAGATGTAATCAGTCACAGTAGAGAGTTAGCAGAGTGTACTGTTGAGGATGGAGCTTATAAAGGAATGGAAGAGGCTGTTTTAGCACTAGCTGTAACAGGGGTTAAACTATTAAAAAATACTAAACTTTTAGATGAGATAAAGCTAGAGTTTAGCAATAGATAAAAGTAAAAGAGATTCTACAGTTTAAAATTGTAGAATCTCTTTTTTAGTTATTTTATATTCGAGTTTTTCCGAAATTTAGCAGGTGTAACTCCTGTAGATTTTTTAAAGGATTTTGAAAAATTTTCAACATTACAATAATCAAGTTTTAATGCGATTTCTGAAATTTTTAGATTAGTATTTTCTAAAAAATCAATAGCAGCTTTAATTTTAATATCTTGAAGGTAGTCTTTGAAATTCATTCCAACTTCTTTTTTAAATAATCTAGAAAGATATTCGGGATTTAGTGATGTGAAATCTGCAACTTCGTTTAGACTAATGGATTTATCTTTATTTATATTTATAAAAAGCAGTGCATTTTTGATATTGGAGCTAAAAGAGTTATACTTCTCATTATGAAAAAGACAAAGTTTTGAATACTCTTTTATAATATCTTCATCAATTTTTTTTACTTCTGCTAAGGTTGAAGAGTTTTCAATCCAAGTAAAGATTTTAGATGATAAATCATGAATAAGTGTAGGAGGAACACCAGCTTCTTCAACAGCTTTTCGAATAATTCCACTAGATATGAATAGTCCATTTTTAAAGGCTCTAAAAACATTACTAGGTATCCGTTGGTTCAATTCACTTAGAGAGGACATAGCTTTATGATATTTTAATGCCTTTTCACAATCACCAAGTTTAATTGCTTTCAATTTTAAATTTTCAATATGATACCTTTCATTTGTTAGTTCTATATTTTCTGATGATATTTTAAAGTTTTCTGATTTATTTTCAATTTTTTTTATAGTGTCATTGATAGTGTGTATATTTTTTTCAACATTCATAAACTCACAGTTTATGAGATTGAAAACTAGTGGAAATAAAATTTCAGTAGGAATAGTTTTAACTTTTTTTAAATTTGAATAAAAATTGTATTCAGCTGGAGAGTTCTTTTTTAAGTTATATATATCTTTTTGTTTTTCATAAAAAGGGTCTTTCCAAAGAAACGGTCCGATTACAAAAAAGATATTTTTTTGTAGCGATTTAACTCCGATGAAGTTGATTGTATAGCCACAAGTTTTTTCTAAAGATATTGTTGTATTTTTTTGATCAATAAGAAAAGATTTCATTTCCAAAATATTATTTTCTGTAAGAAAGAAATCTTCGATAACTTGAAAAGAGCTATATTTAATAATTTTCTCTCCATTTTTATTAAAAACAGTAATATTTGTGTTTGTTAAAATCCCTAACATGTTGCACAAATTAGATAAAATATTCATTTTACGACCTCCTTAATTTAAAATAGCACAAAAAATAAAAAAAGTCAAAAAAAGACTGCGATTTTATCAAGTATTAACATTTTTTTTAATAGAAACAGATAATATAATTAGATTAGTAAAGAGAGCCACAAAAAAGGAGATGAAGAAATGAAAATATCAGGATTTATTGATGAAATAGATATTGGATTTAAAAAAGAAGTGGAGATTATTAAAAATTTAAAAATGAAGTTTATTGAGTTAAGATCAATTGATGGAAAGAATATATCTGAGATGTCTTTAAGTGAGATTGATGAAATTCAAAAATATCTATTAGAAAAAAATATAGAGGTTTCATGCATAGCTTCTCCGATAGGCAAAATAAATATTGAAAATGAAAACTTCGAAGAGGAATTCATAGAACACTTTAAAAAATTTAAAAATGTAATAGAGATAGCGAAGAGATTAAAAGTTAAATATGTTAGAGTTTTTAGTTTCTTTTTAAATAAAGAGAATAAGAAAAAATATGAAAATATAATTTTTGAAAAAATAGAAAGTTTTTTAAAAGAGGTTGATGGAACAGATTTAGTATTACTTCATGAAAATGAAAAGGGAATTTACGGAGATGATATTGAAAGTTGTTTGAATCTAATAGAGTTAACTAAAAAAAATTCAAATAGATTTAAATTGATATTTGATCCTGCTAATTTTGTTCAAGTTGGAGTTTCACCGTTAAAGGCTTATCAAAAATTAAAGAGGTATGTTGAATATGTTCATTTAAAAGATGCAAAATATTCATCAAATGAAAATGTATTAATAGGAACAGGTGATGGTCAAATTTTTGAAATTTTAAGAGAGTTAAAAAATGATAGCTATGAAAATTTCTTATCATTAGAGCCTCATCTTACAAATTTTAGTACTTTGCAATCATTAGAACACGAGAGTGTAAAAGATAGAAAAGTCGAGTTTAAAGATGGAAAAGAAGCTTTTGAAACATCATTAAAAACATTATTAGAAATGATAAATAGAATTTAAGGAGGGAATAGATATGTTAAGAGTTGGAATAGTTGGAATAGGGTTTATGGGGAAAGTACATGTGATGTCGTTTACAGATAAACCTTTAATACCAAATGGAACGGTAAAAAATGCAAAATTAACAGCAGTTTGTGATATAGATACAGAAAAATTAGAGTGGGCAAAAGGGGTTATTCCTGAATTGAAAATTTTTACTAGTTTTAAAGAGATGTTAAGTTCTGGTGAGATTGATGCAGTTATAGTTGCAACACCACACTACTTACATCCAATAATGGGAATAGAAGCTATTAAGCAAAAGATACATGTACTTTTAGAAAAACCAGTTGGAGTGTTTACAAAAAATATTGAGGAATTAAATGAGATATCTGAAGAAAACAGGGATGTTACATTCGGATTGTTATTCAATCAAAGAACTAACCCACTATTTATAAAAGCTAAAGAGATAATAGATGCTGATGGTGTAGGAACATTTAAAAGAGTAAATTGGATAATAACAAACTGGTATCGTCCACAAAAATATTATGACAACGGAGAATGGAGAGCAACTTGGGCTGGAGAAGGTGGAGGAGTTCTAATAAATCAAGCTCCACATCAGATAGATATGTGGCAATGGCTTTGTGGAATGCCTAATAAGGTAAGAGCATATTGTAAATTTGGAGAGAATAGAGATGTAGAGGTTGAAACAGATGTAACAGCATATGTAGAGTATCCAAATGGAGGAAACGGAGTATTTATAACTTCTACTCACGACGCCCCAGGAACAAATAGGCTTGAAATTATTGGAAATAATGGAAAAATTGTAATAGAGAATGATGTGTTAACTTATAAAAAACTTCTTGTTCCTGAAAATGAGTTGAATTTAGTTGCAACGGCAGATTTAAGAGATCCTAAGAACACGCCTCAAGTAGAAGAAACAATATACACATCAAAAGATTTAGGAGAAGTACCTTGGGGAATTGAACATGCTTTAGTTATAGAAAATTGGATAGATGCTATTGAAGGAAAAGATAAACTAATAGCTCCAGGAATAGAGGGAATAAAAGCTTTAGAATTGATAAATAGTATGCTTTTATCAACGTTTTTAAATAAAGAGATTGATTTACCAATCGATAAAGATGTTTATTATGAGGAGTTAATGAAAAAGTGTGCAACATCTAAATACACAAAGAAATGGAGTATTTAATTATGGAGGAAAAAAGAGTAGGTGTGATTGGATGTGGAGTTATAAGTGATGTACATATACCTTTAATAAAGAAAAATCATAAGCTGATTGCAGTGTGTGATTTAAAACTAGATGCTGCAAAAAAAGTTGGAGAAGAAAATGGATGTAATTATTATAGAAATTTTGTCGATATGCTTGAAAATGAGAGTTTAGATACAATACATATTTTGACACCACATAATATAAGGTATGAAATAGCTGAGTTAGCATGTAGAAAAGGAATTCATTTTATAATAGAAAAACCATTAGCTCATACTTATGAAGAAGCTCAAAAATTGATAGAGCTTCTTCAAATCTATCCAAATGTGGAAGCAACAGTAGTATATCAAAATAGAAGAAATAGAAGTTATATAAAGTTGAAAGAGGAGTTGGACAAAGGCGAAGCGGGAAAGATTAAAGGCTTAGAGGCGACCGTGTTTTGGAGAAGAGATTTAAACTACTACGAAGCTGCTCCTTGGAGAGGAAAGAAGCTTGAAGGTGGTGGTGGGCTACTTATAAATCAAGCAATTCACACAATAGATTACTTACAGGATATTGGAGGAGAGATCGAAAATATATCTGGCCAAGTTTTTAAGCTTAAAAATCTAACACTAGATGTAGAGGATACAGCTTCAATAAAGTTAGATTTTAAAAATGGAGTTCAAGGATTCTTTAGTGGAACTTTGTGTAACTTTAATAATACGAGTGTAACTTTAAAAGTTTATTGTGAAAATGGAACTTATACAATAAGAGATGGAAAACTTTTGTTAAGTAAAGATAATGAAGAGATAGTTTTACAAAGAGATGAAAAAGGAGAGATAAAAGATTACTATGGGGCTTCACATGAAAAAGAGATTGATTGTTTCTATAACTCTCTTGGAAAAAATAAAAAATTATATCTTCCGTTAGAAGAATCTCTAAAAAGTTTGAAAATTATAACAGATATCTATAAGGAGAGTGACTTAAGATGAAAATTGCAGTGCAGATGATAGGTTATTTTATGCCTTATTTAAAAGAGGGAAAGGCTGTTGAACTTTCTTTTGCAAAAGAGTCTTTAATAAATGCAAAAGAGATGGGATATGATGGAGTTCAACTTTCTGGTTTTGGAAGAGTAACTGATGAAATTATAGATTTTTATAGAGATACATGTAAAGAGTTAGATCTTAAAATAATAGCAACACATATAAACTTTTTAGATTTGACTCAGAATTTGGAAATGGTAATAAAGGCACATAAGGAATGGGGATGTGACTTGTGTGGGATAGGTGCTATGCCAATGGAATATCAAGGTAGTTATGAAAAGTATGTAGAGTTTTCTAATATTATAAATAAAATTGGTGGGGACCTTTTAAAAGAAAACATATTCTTTATGTATCATATGCATGCTTTTGAATTTATGAAGTTTAATAAAAAATTTGGATTGGATATTCTTATGGAGAATACAAATAAAGAAAATGTGAAGTTATTAATTGATACATATTGGGCTCAATATGGTGGGGTAAACATATTGAGTTTAATTGATAAATATAGTGATAGATTAAATACAATTCATTTAAAAGATATGAAAATAGTTAGCACTGGGGAGAAGTTCTTTGATTTAGGAAAACAGGTGATATGTCCTTTAGGAGAGGGAAATATAGCATTTGAACCTATTGTAGAAAAGATAAAAAGTTTAAAAATAGATTGGATTATTATAGAGCAAGATTACTCTTTAGATGAAGACATTAGTGGTGACTATAAAAAGAGTCTTGAGTTTTTAAAAAAAATAGTGTAATAAGGGGAGTGTAACAAATGGAAATGTATAATCGTTCGAAATCATATAAGATTGGACTTTTTGTATTAAATAACTCAGCAACAAATTTAGCTATGTTTTTAACACTTTACTATATGTACTACACACAAAATATATTGGGGTTATCTGGGGTTTTAGTTGGAATAATCGCAACATGTATGAGGCTATTTGATGGGATAACAGATCCTATTATAGGTTATTTTATAGATAAAACTGATGGTCGATTTGGAAAATTTAGACCGTTTATGCTTGTAGGAAATATAATAATAGTAACTAGTTTATTTGCAATTTTTAATACACCATTAGAGTTTTCACAGATGGGAAAATATATATGGACGACCTCTTTTTATGTGGTTTACATAATAGGTTATACATTCCAAACCGCTTGTACAAAAGGTGGGCAAGTAGTTTTGACAAACGATCCTAAGCAAAGACCACTTTTTTCAATATTTGACACAATATATAATACGATAATATTTACGGGTGGAATATATGTTTTAATGAGCGTGATTGCTCCAAGATACGAGAATGGACTTTTAAACCCTGAACTTTGGACATTTGTATCAAAGTCAACAGTAATTCTTTCGGTAATTTGTACGATATTAGCTTTGATTGGAATATGGGAAAAAGATAGAAGTGAATTCTTTGGAATGAATAAGAGTGTGAAGCTAAAATTTTCAGATTATGTTGATGTTTTGAAAAATAATAGAGCTATACAGATGTTAACAATTGCAGCTTCAACAGATAAGTTAGCTATTAATGCAATGAAAGGTGTTTCGGTTTATCTGTTTGCAAATATATTACTTGATTCTAAATTACAGGGAAGTTACTCAGCAATGACAGGAATACCAATAACAATAATGGGAATATGTGGACTGTTTTGGGCTAGAAAAGTAGGTTTAAAAAAATCATTTGTAGCAACAACATGGCTTGGAATGATTTCGACAGTGATAGTTTATATATTAGGAATGACAGGGGCTAGTACAACATTATTTTTAACTTTTATGTTTATACAACAAGGTTTTTCGGCAGTTTCGAGCCCGATAGTGATTCCTATGATTGCAGATGTAACAGATTATGAGCTATATAGATCTGGTAAATTTATTCCAGGGATGATGGGAACATTGTTTTCGTTTATAGATAAATTTGTTTCATCTCTTTCAACAACTATAGTAGGATTTGCATTAGCTTATGCAGGAGTAAGTAAGACAGTAATTTCACCGAATACGTTTATAAGTGCAAAGTTTAATTCGGTAGTACTTTTTGTATATTGTATAATTCCAATTTTAGGTTTTGTAGCATCTTTAGTGGCAATGAAATATTACGAGTTAAATATAGAGAAAATGAAAGATATCCAAAATTCTTTAAATTCACAAAAAAATGAGTATGAAGAGGAACTTGTAGATGAAAAATTAGAGTTAGCATAAAAAAAATAAAAAGCGAGGTAAATAGATGTTATACCCAATAATGACAACAACTAGAAATTTAATAGATTTATCAGGAGTTTGGAGATTTAAGTTAGATGACGGAAAAGGTATTGAGAATGGATATTTTAAAGATAGATTGTATGGCAAAGTGTATAATATGCCAGTTCCTTCAAGTTTTAATGATTTAATAGAGGATAAAGAAGTAAGAGAGCACGTTGGTGCAGTATGGTATGAAAAAGAGTTTGAACTTTCAAAAGGAATTTTAAATGAAGATAGAGTTGTTTTAAGATTTGGAAGTGTAACGCATAAGGCAGTTGTCTTTTTAAATGGAAAAGAGATTTGTAGAAATAAAGGTGGGTTTCTTCCTTTTGAAGTAGTTTTAGAGAAAGATATGCTAGTGAATAGAAATAGACTGACGATTTTGGTTGATAATACTTTAGATAATACAACTTTACCAGTTGGTGGAGTTAAAGAGTTGGATAATGTTTCAAAAGGTTTAGAGGAGCTAATGATACCTAAAGTTAAAAGACATATAGCATATTGCGTAGATTTCTTCAATTATAGTGGTATCCACAGACCTGTAAAAATATATACAACTCCTAAAGAGTTTATAAAAGATATAACTTTAATCACAGATATAGTAGAAGAAAAAGGGATTATAGATTACAGTGTACAAGCATCTTTTGATGGGGATGTGTTCGTAGAAGTTATAGATAAAGAGGGGAAAAATATAGCGACTGCAACTGGAAAAAATAATAGGATTGAAATAGAGAATGCTAAACTTTGGGAGCCAGGTGCAGCATATCTTTATGAGATTAAAGTTACTTTAAAAGATGGAGATAAAATATTAGATGTTTATTATGAAAAATGTGGAGTAAGAACAGTGAAAGTTGAAGCTGGAAAGTTTTTAATCAATGGAAAACCATTCTATTTCAAAGGATTCGGAAAACATGAGGATTCAAATTCAAACGGTAGAGGATTAAATGAAGTTATCAATAGAAAAGATTTTAGCTTGATGAAATGGATTGGAGCTAACTCATTTAGAACATCACACTATCCTTACTCAGAGGAGATTATGAGATTAGCGGATGAAGAAGGGATTGTTGTAATTGATGAGGTTCCAGCTGTAGGGCTTCATGTAAACTTTATGAATACTTATATGGGAATAAAATCTTCTCAGTCAACCTGGGAAGTTTTAAAAACAAAAGAGCAACATGAAAAAGATATAAGAGAACTTATAAAAAGAGATAAAAATCATCCATGTGTAGTTATGTGGTGTGTTGCAAATGAAACAGCCTTAGAAGAGGAAGGATCGTATGCATACTTTAAGCCAATAATAGATTTAGCAAGAGGTTTAGATGCTCAAAAGAGACCAATTACATTGGTTTCTCATATAGCATACCCTTTAAATACAGAGGAAGCTCATAAAGTTTGTGCTGAGTTAGATGTACTATGCTTTAATAGATATTACGGTTGGTACTGGGGTGTTGGTGAAGTTGAATTAGTTGAAGGTGTGATTGTTAAAGAGTTAGAGATGTGGTGGGAGCATCATAAAAAACCAATGATGTATACAGAGTTTGGTGCTGATACGGTAAATGGTTTAAAAGAGACGACCCCTGTTATTTATAGTGAAGATTATCAACAGCTTTATTATGAAGTTCATGGAAGAGCCTTTGATAAGATGGAATATTTTATAGGTGAACAAGTTTGGAACTTTGCAGACTTTGCAACAAGATATGATAGTATAATGAGAGTTGGAGGAAATAAAAAAGGAATCTTTACAAGAGAGAGAAAACCTAAAATGGCAGCATATACATTAAAGAAAAGATGGGAGCAAATTCCAGATTTTAATTATAAAAAATAAAGTTAAAAATAAAAAGAGTGTATTGATTAAAAATAATCGATACACTCTTTTATCTATTTTTTAGCTAATAAATCTCTGATTTCAGTTAAAAGATTTTCCTCATTTGTAGGAGCTGGTGGTGCAGCAGGAACTTCATCTTTCTTTCGTAATTGATTAATAGCTTTTACCATCAAAAAGATACAAAAGGCGATGATTGTAAAATCAACAACTGACTGAATAAAATTACCATATCTTATTGCAGCTTCAGGAATAGTTCCTTCAGCGGGCTTTATAACATATTTAAGGTCTGAGAAATTGATTCCACCTAATAAAATACCAACAATAGGCATCAAAAGATCATTGACAATAGAGGTTACAATTTTCCCAAAAGCCCCTCCAATTATAACACCGACAGCTAAATCAATAGCATTTCCTTTGATAGCAAACTCTTTAAACTCTTTTAAAAACATCTGTACCCCTCCTTATAATTTAAAACTTATAAATGTTAAGAAATTTCAATAGCTCTAAGAACATCACAATCTAAAGCGTTGCGATATAGACCTAAAACAGTAGGGATTCCATCCGATTCATCAGCTTTAGAAACCATAAACTCTTTTATTTTAATTTTATGACATTTTTTACATTTATATATATAGTAAAGCTGACACATCTCATTACCATAATCATCAGTAAAATTTTTCTTAGCTAGACCTAAAAATTCATAATCGTGTACAAAATGCAACATAAGACTTCCCTCCTTTTGTCAAAAGTATTATGTTATTTATATACGAAATAAAAGTTGATTTCTTTTTCTCTCAAGAAAAAAAATTATGTAGTTTTGTTGTTTCTATTTTTTAATCCAATAGCCGCTCCAGTAATAAATGTCATGAAGTCAGCAAAGGGAAGAGAGAGCCAAACACCATCTATACCAATAAAACTTGGTAAAGTAAAGATACCAATAATAATAAATACAAAACTTCTACCAAAAGATAAAAAATTAGCGATAGTAGCTTTCTCCATAGACTGTAAATAAGATATATGAATAAAATTAGCTCCTAAAAATATAACTGCTGATGAGTATATAAGTAAACCTCTAGAAGCCAATTTGATTAATTCTAAATCTCCGTTGAAAAATTCGATGATAAAATCTCTTTCGAAATACACAAGTGAAAGAATTAGTAAAGAAACAACTAAAGATATCTTATGACCTAAAACTAAGGTGTCTTTTATTCTACTCCATTGTTTAGCACCAAAGTTATAACTGATAATAGGTTGAATCCCTTGTGCCAAACCATTGAAAATCATTCTAAAAACATAAAATATATAAGCGATTATACTAAAAGCTGCTACTCCAATCTCACCAGTTAAAACCATTAAAGTTGAATTGAATAAAATTGTAATTACAGCAACCGCAAATTCTAGAATAAAAGATGGGAATCCATTCAAGCAAATTCTTTTAATAGCTTTAATATCTAGTGTGTTTTGTATAAATTTTATATTACAATCCTTCCTTAAAAAATAAGAAAGCAAAAATAATGCAGATGACATCTGGGCTATACCGGTAGCATATGCTGCACCATACATTCCCCATTTAAACTTAAGAATGAAAAGTGCATCTAATAAAATGTTTACGATGGCTCCAATTCCCATAGATGCCATAGCAAAATTAGGGCTATTGTTATTTCTAACCACAGCATTTAAAGATATAGATAACATAAAAAATATACTGAAAATAACTCCTGGAATTAAATAAGCTTTTGTTAAGTCAAATAATTTATCACTACTTCCTAAAAAATAGATAATTTTATTTTGGAATATAAGTGTTAACGAACATATGATAATATAGGAAATAATATTTAAAATAATCATATGTGAAAAATATTTATTAACTTCTTCAGATTTTCCTTCTCCCTGTTTTATAGAGATAACTGTGGCTCCTCCAGTTCCAAACATAAGACTCAAAGCAATAGTTAAAGTGATTACAGGGTATGCAACATTAATTGCTGCTAAACCATCTCCACCGATACCTCTACCTATAAAAATACCATCAATAATAACATAAAAAGCTGAGATTAACATTCCCATTACAGCTGGAAAAGAAAAGTTAAAAAATAGCTTACTTATAGAATCTTTTTCTAAATCAATTGATCCAAGTTTCATTATCTACTCCTTTAAAATTTTTACGCCGAGGTAGATTATAACATAAAAAAAAGAGACTGGTAAGTCTCTTTATTTAAAATTTCTTTTCTCTGATAAAAAGTTTTTTTATATTTTTTAATGTTCCAAAAATAATAACTTTATCATTGTTTTCAAGTATTGTATCTCCGGTTACTGGAGTGCTTTCATCATTAGGTTTTATTACAGTTAAAATTTGAAGATTGTAGTGTAATCTAATATAAGAATCCTTCAACTTTGTATCTATAAGTTCTTCAGGTAAATTAGTAATTGTAACTTCTGCAATAACTTCAGACTTAAAAATTGCTAAAACCATAATAGGATTATTTTGGTTTTTAAACATAGCTTTTACTCCGAATCTACTAATTATTTTATCAAATCGAGTTTTAACAAAATTTACTTTTAGAAGAATATACCAGATGATAATAATAAAAATTATAGCTAAAATAGCTTTTAGAATAATTTGTAGGCTATTTTCATCACTTAAACGCATAAAGAAATTTATAACCATAGAGACTATTGTAACTGAGAAAATATAACCAAAAAGGATAGTTATAAAAGCAAGTTTTTTTCTTTTTCTAGAAGAGGTAATAAGTTCACTTTCAACTGTTGTAAAACCACATGTTGTTAACATAGAGATAACTTGAAAACGTGCTGTTTCTTCCGTTAAGCCGGTTAATCTAAAAAGAATAGTGAAAATTTCACAGATTAAAAGATAAGCTAACATTAAACTGAAAAAAGCTAAGATTGCAAAGTCAGTACTCATAACACCACCTATAGATAATAGTTTGTATAAAGATAAGTACTATAAAAAAAAGAAAATCCTTTAATAAATAGAAAAAGTTAAAAAATATATGCTATAATATTTTTAATTAAATTTAGTTAGGAGTAATAAGGTATGAGAAAAATATTATTAGGGATAGCAATTTTATCTTTGGTTGCTTGCAGTAAACAAGAGGTTAAATTTGGAGATGAAAACTTAGAGTTGAAGGGAACTAAATTATATTATAAAGGGAAATTGTTTGATGGATATGTAACTCAAGAGGTTCCTTTTACGGATAAAGTTATAAAAATTGAGTATACAAAAGGAGTTATAAAAACTGAGAAATAGATGAAGAAAAGTATCCATAGTAAGGATACTTTTTTTTAAAGGAAGATACAGATGTTTGCAGAAAAGACTTATATCATTGAATTTAAGTTTTGGAGGGAACTATGGAGTTGAAATTTAAATTTTTAGGAAAAACTTGTTGGATATTGGAGATAGATAAAAAATTTAAAATAGGATGTAATCCATCGTTTTTAAATAAAAAAGGAGAGGATATTAGATTTGTTGGATCGGAAGATGAAAGTTTTAAAAATATAAAATTATGGTTGATAACAGAGTGTTCTTTAAATCATTTTGATGAAGAGGGTGCTAAAATTATAGAAGAAAACGCTAGAATTATAACTAGAAAAGAATCTGGAAAACTTTTGAGAGATAAAAAAAACTCAAATATAGATTTTGTCGAATGGTTTAAAAAAAGAGAGATAGAGATAAAAGGGTATAAAATAATAATAGAAGTAATACCGACCTATAAAGGTGGTGGATTTTTATCAAATCCAATTTTGGGGAAGGCTAATGGTTATTTTTTGACAATAATTGATGGAGAAGGGAAAGTGAAACGAATATACATAACAGCGGATACTATATATGCTGAAAACATAATAAAAAATCTTATATATTATCCAATAGATTTGATGATTGCAAATATAGGAAGAATAAAAAATAGTTATTTCAGTGACGATAAGACTATGGATTTAGTTATGTTAAATAGTTTTATTAGAACCTTAAATCCAGAAAATGTAATTACAATTTTTTCTAAGGGAGAAGCTGCTCGAAAAGAGATGAAAAAATATATTGATATAATAGAAGTAGGAGAAGAAAAGGATATATAAAAAGGATGAAGAAATTTTCTTCATCCTTTAGTTTTTTTACATAAACATGCTTACTCCAGGTCCAATTGGTAATCCTAAATAAGTCCATGCAACGAACATTATTGTCCATCCAATTAAGAATACAATAGAGTATGGTAGCATCATAGCAATGATAGTTCCAATTCCCATTGATCCCTCTTTTTCCTCATATTTAGAAGCAAAACCAACTATGATTGGGAAGTAAGACATTAATGGAGATATAATGTTAGTAGTCGAATCTCCAATTCTGTATGCTAATTGAGTATATTCAGGAGTTAATCCTAGTTCAACAAACATAGGAATGAATACTGGAGATAGCATTAACCATTTAGAAGAAGCTCCTCCGATAAATAGGTTAACAAACGCAGTTAAGAAGATTAATCCAACCGCAGCCCAGATTCCAGAAATTCCTAAATCTTTTAATACATCAGCAAGCTTAACAGCTATAACAATTCCGATGTTTGATTTTGAGAAAACATAAACGAATTGTGCAGAAACGAATATGATAACTAAAACTTGTCCACAAGAAGCCATAGCTTTAGTCATAGCTTTGATAACATCTTTGTGTGATTTAACTGTTTTAGCAGCAATACCGTAAGCTAATCCTGGAATAAAGAATGCAAGCATTAAGATATATACGATAGAATCACTGAAGAATGGTTTTAAAATTTCCATTGTACCAGGTTCTCTGTTGTTAGCAGCTATAAACTTTGTAACCTCTTCTGAAGTTAATCTGAATACTGCATTTTCAGGTAGTACCATTGCAAGTATTAAAGCTATAAAAGCAATTGTAGCAAAACCAGCAGCTCTTAACCCTTTTTTCTCTTCAGGGGTAATTTGATCATTTAAATTAACATCATCTTTTGGTCCTTTGTATTCACCTAATCTAGGTTCAACAATTTTATCAGTAATCCATGCTCCAACAAATGTAATTAAGAATGTAGAAGCAAACATGAAGAAGAAGTTAGCTGTAGGAGTAACTGAATATCCTGGTAAAACGATCTGCGCAGCCGTAGTAGTAATTCCTCCAAGTAGTGGATCAGTAGTTCCTATCAAAAGATTAGCTGAGAATCCACCAGAAACTCCGGCAAATGCAGCGGCTATTCCAGCAAGTGGATGTCTTCCGAATGATAAGAAGATAACAGCACCAAGTGGAATAAGAACAACGTATCCTGCATCTGATGCAATATTTGACATAACTCCAGCAAAAACAACAATAGCAGAAACTAGTTGTCTAGGAGTCGAAATAACAATCTTTTTAATAATAGAGTTTAGTAAACCTGTTCCTTCGGCTAATCCAACTCCAAGCATAGCAACAACGATTGAACCAAGTGCAGCATGACCTGTAAAGTTAGTAACTGTTGTACCAAAAATTGCTCTAATACCGCTTCTAGTTAGAAGGTTTTGAACATAAGTCGTTTTTTCAATAACTTGACCTGTTGCTCTTGAGATTTCTTTATAGTTAACAGAAACCCCCATTGACGAAAGAATCATAGAAAAGATAATTGTTACCACAAAGAAACCGAAGAACATCGCAACTGGATGAGGTAACTTGTTTCCTGTAACTTCAACAAAGTTTAGGAATTTTTCAAAAAAGCTCATTTTTTTTGTAGAATTTGTAGACATTTTTTCCTCCCTAATAATAAAGTGTCATAATGGAATAATTGTATAAATTGAAAATTTTTTTTCACAATTTCCATTTATGAAATATATTGAGTCTATTGATGTGGTATAGGCTCAACTGATTTTAACATAGATTGTATTATAAATCAATACAATTTTTTCAAAAAAAATTAAAAAAACGCATTTATTTTAAAAAATAGATGCGTTTTAAAAACTATAAGTTTATAAATAAAACAATTATTTAGAAAAAAGGCTAGCGTTTTCACCTGCAATCTTACCAAAAACAGTAATGTCAACCACAGCATTTCCACCTAATCTATTGCTTCCGTGTACTCCACCAGTAACTTCACCTGCAGCAAAAAGTCCAGGAATTGGCTCGTTATTAGATAGAACTTCAGCTTTATCATTTATTTTGATTCCACCCATAGTATGATGAACAGCAGGAGCCACCTCAACACTATAGAAAGGACCTTGATTTAATACAGTTGGTAAACTTTGTCTATTGAATTCAGAATCGTTTGCTTTTTTTACACTTTCGTTATATTTAGTGAATGTTTTCTCTAATTCTTTGGCTGAAATATCCAACTTTTCAGCAAGTTCTTTCAGAGAATCTCCTTTAACTAAGTAACCTTTTTTATCATAACTATCAATAGCTTTTAAACTATTTTTAACAGTTTCATCAAACATAAGGAAAGCACTTCCACCCTTTTGATCAAGTTCAGCTTTAGAAACAACATCTCTAGTATCTAATTCATTAACAAATCTTTTACCATCTCTATTGACAAGAATAGCACCATTACCTCTAACAGCTTCTGTTATCATAACACTGTTAGTAGGAATAACAGTTGGGTGAGTTTGAATTTGATCCATATCAACAAAGTCAACATTTAATTCTTTAGCCATAGTAATACCGTCACCAGTAGCTCCCTTATGATTTGTTGTTCCAAATCCTTCTAGAGATTGAACATATTCAACAATCATATCAGAGTTTGCACCAAAACCTCCAGTAGCAATTACAACAGATTTTGAATTAATAGTATACTTTTCTCCATTTGTAGCTTTAACGATAATTCCTCTAATAGCTTCACCGTCATATACCAGAGATTCTGCAAAAGTTGAAAGTCTGATATCTACACCAGAATTTTTAGCAGTTTTAGAAAGTGCAGCAATCATATCAGGTCCTACAGGTGCGCCTCCAGTTGGTCTATGAGTTCTATCAACACTCTGTCCACCCATTCTACCAAGATCTGTTAAATCAGCACCTTTAGAAATTAGCCAATCTACAATTTCAGCAGAAGAGTTAGCCATTTTTGTAACTAAATTTTTATTGTTAGTATTTTTTCCACCTTTCATAGTATCTTCTATAAAGATATTAACAGAATCTTTGATACCTTTATTTTTTTGGATAGAAGTCTCAGCAGCATTAAGTCCTCCAGTTGCATAATTAGTATTTCCACCTAAAATAGCGGCTTTTTCTACTAAAATAACTTCTGCTCCATTATCTTTAGCAGCGATAGCAGCAGTAAGACCAGCACCTCCACCACCAATTACTACAACATCAGTTGTAACATCATTATATGTAATAACTTTCTTTTCTCTACTAGTAAGCTTTGCTCCCGATTCTTTGACAGCTCTGTCAATGGCTCTTTTTAAACCAACACTAGTAGAAGTAGCTCCTGCTACATTATCTACTTTGATAGATTGAGTTTCAATAATATCTGCAATAATTGAGTTCATTCCATCTTTTGTAAAGCTACTTTCTTTCTCCTCTAAAACTTCAATATTTTTAATTTCATTGTCAATAATATTTACTTTGACTTTAATATCTCCATTATAACCTTTTGCTGTAGAAATAAATTCTTTTCCGTAAGTTAATGTTGTTGTTAGAAATAAAGAAGTTAAAAGACTAATATATTTTTTGTTAAAAAATTTCATAAAACACCCCTCCTAATTATTCATTTGTGTAATAATACTAATATACAGTAGTTATATTGTAAAGTATAAGTGATTAAAAATCAAGTTATATATAATAAAAAATGACGAAAAGTACATATTTCGTCATTTTTTTTGTTTAAACTATTTTTTTTCCATGGTATTCAGTATTTGGTATTAAGTTATTTATATAATTAAAATTATCTTTTGTAACACCACCGCAAACGATAATTTTAATTTTGTCTTCAGCGATTTTAATAAGTGAATTCAAAAGCAAAGCACCTTCATGTGCTGTCGCTTTTTTACCAGATGTTAAAATTCTATCAACCCCTAATTTAGCTAAATTTAGAATTTCATTTTCAGGATTTTCTATTTCATCGATAGCTTTATGAAAAGTTACACTCATAGGTTTCGCTAAAGTCACAAGTTCTTCTAAAAGTTTGTAATCGATTTTATTATCCTCGGTAAGAACTCCAAAAACTACTCCAAGAACTCCAAGTTCTTTGCATATTTTGATATCTTCTTTCATGATTTCAATTTCATCACAAGAATACACAAAATTACCACCTCTAGGTCTAATCATAACAAAGCTAGGAATTGCTAACTCTCTAATTTTTTTAATGGTTCCATAAGATGGAGTTGTTCCACCTTCATAAAGATTTTCACAAAGTTCGATTCTATTAGCACCATTCTTTATTGCAATGACAGCTTCTGAATAAGATCCTACACAGGCCTCTAAAATAACAGGAGACTTTAAAATCTCTATTTTATCATTAGGAGAAATTTCTCCTCCTTTTATTACTTTTGCAAAGACACCTTCACGAGGCATAATACAATCACCAACTCTATAATAGATTTTACAGTGATGATGACATTGTTTACCTTTTTGAGTTATTTCTAATAAAGATTCTCCAATTTTTAAAATAGATCCAACGGCTAGATTTTTTAAATCAATATCTTGAATAATTAAATTTTCTCCAAAAGCTCCAAAATCAACATTTCCCCCTTTTTTATTAAAATCTTCAATTTTTTCGATTTCTAATAAACTAATTTGTCTATGCCAATTTCCAGCATGAGCATCTTTTTCTAGTCCAAAATTTTCAATTAGAACTCCTTTCTCAACGATTTTTTTTTCAGTTCCCTTGTTTTCGCTAATACAAATAGCAATAAGCTTTCCCATTTTATCCTCCTATTTCGTTCATCCCTTTTGTTTCAATATTTTCAACAGTTTCTAGAGAGTTCATTTTATGTTCCTTAGGTTTTTTACTATAAATAGCTGCTTCTATAATTTCGGCCAATTCTTTGATAGATATATTTTTTCTAAGGTATTGAAGCAAATCAATGCCCTCGTTATAATGTAAACAAAGTTTTAAAAATCCACTAGATGTGACTCTGATACGATTGCATTTATCACAGAATCTATTTGATAGAGGACTTATAAAGCCGATTTCTCCTAAAAAATTAGGAATTTTATAGTATGTTGCAGGTCCATCTGTAGATTCGTTTGAGTTTACTAGAAGTTCATAGGTCTGTTTTATAAATGATATAATTTCAGAGTTCTTCATAGAGGTGAATTTTTTACCTTCACCTATAGGCATTAGTTCAATAAATCTAACTCCAATATTTAAATTTCTAGTTAAATTGACAAAATCTAAAATTTCATCGTCATTAATTCCCTTCATAATAACAACATTCAATCGAACTCTTTCAAAATTCATTTCGGAAATTTTTTTTATGGTTTCAAAAACTTTATCGAAATCTCCTCCACGAGTTATTTCACTATATTTTTTTTTATTCAAACTATCTAGACTTATATTGATTCTATTGAGTCCGTTCTCTTCAAACTCGTTTAGATTTTCTAAAAGGTTGAATCCGTTTGTAGTGATAGCTATTTTTTCTATTCCTTGGATTTTATTAATTTTTTTTAAAATTTCAGGAAAATCTTTTCTGACTAAAGGTTCTCCACCTGTGATTCTAATTTTTTTAATTCCAATTAAAGAAAATGCCTCAACAATTTTTTGAATGTCATCACTACTAAGCAGAGTTGAAGACTTTGAAAAACTATTAGGGTTTTCAGGAAGGCAGTATTGACATCTTAAATTACAGTTATCTGTAATAGAAAGTCTTAAATAATTGATTCGTCTGTTACTTCTATCTAACATGGCTCTCTACTCCTTAAAATATTAATTTTCGTAAGATTTTTTGAACTCAATTTTAGCATTTAGAAACTCTTCCATTTCTTGTAAAAGTTGGAATAAAGTAGCTCTATTTTCAAATTCAGCTCTAGTTTTTGGTAGTGGAAAATTTGAAAAAAGTTCTTTCAACTCTTTATGTTCTTTGATAAGAGGAGTTGTGTTTTTATCAATCTCAATATTCTCAGCAACCTTTGAAACAAACTCTGCAATAATAAGACTGTATTCATGAGTGATATATAATCTTTTAAAGCACGTTCTCATTCTTGTTAGTATTCTATATTGTCTTCTTCTCATAGAGAAAAAATTTAGATTTTCATTACATTTATCAAAAAGAGAGTTGTCATAATCCAATAAAGAAAATTTTCTTCCCTCTTCTATTGTAGCTTTTAAAGTACGGAAATTTTTATCTTCATTAACAGAAACACAACTACATCTTAAGCTTTCTGCAATATCAATTAAAATTGTTTTAATAATATTATCAACTTTTAATTTTATAGAGTCGATAGCTTTAGAATTTGTAGGCATATAAAGGTTAAGTAAATTTCCAACAGATAAACCAAGTATTAATACATAAAATTCATTTAATAAAAAATCAATCGAAATCGATTTTTCACTTAAAATATGAGTGGCTAAAACAGTAGTCACTAGAAAACCTTGAACTATTCTAAATTTCATACAAAGAGGCATGAAAAGGAGAATGAATACCCCCAGTGTGATATACTGATATCCTAAAAAAGATGAAAGTAAAATAAATAGAGACATTCCTAATATTACTGCTAAAAATCTTTCGATAGTGATTTTGATACTATCATTTTTAGTTGCTTGAATAGAAATAATAGCAATTATACTTGCAGTCAATCCATATTTTATTCCGAAATAATCAGCAAGATAATAGGATAAGAAAGAAGCCAAAGCTGTTTTTAAAACTTTATGATCAAAATATTTAAACATTAAATCCTCCCGCAGTTTGTTGTTCATATATAAATTATATATAAAAAAATGAAAAATATCAAAGTAAAATCCATAAAAAAAAATACCTCAAGCAAATTGATGAGGTATTTTAAAAAATAAATATTAAATATTGAAGAATATATCTATTGTTTCATCATCTGGTTTTTCTCCCAAATAAGAACCTATTATAAAAATAATTAAGCTCATAAAAATAACAGGAACAATTTGATGTAAGCCAGAGAAAGATATTTTGAAAACAGAGAAGTATATAAATGAAGCAACTCCGAATATCATAGATGAAATAGCACCAATCGCATTGGCTCTTTTCCAATATAATCCCATAATAATAGGACAGAAGAAGGCGGCTTCTTGGCCAGCAAGAGCAAATAGATTTATCCAAACAAGTAACTCAGGTGGATCAAGTGCTAATAGGAAAACAATAATTCCAACAAATAGTGATGTGAACAGTGAAAGTTTTTTCACTTTAATATCACTAGGATTTGGATTGATGTAGTTAATATATAAATCTTTTACAATAGTAGCTGATGAAAGAATTAAGAATGAATCAACAGTTGACATAATAGCAGCAAGAGGTCCACCTATAAATACACCGGCTAAGATAGGATGTAAATTAGAAATAGCCAAAGTTGGAATAATTTTATCTCCAATTTGTACTCCAGGAAGAATAGCGGCTCCCATAACTCCTATAAGATGCATAATCAACATAAGAATTCCAACAACAGATGTTCCAATAATCATAGCATTATGCATAGATTTACTATCTTTAAATCCCATACATCTAACTGATGTAGCAGGGAGACCAAGAATAGCTACTCCAACAAGCATCCAGAAAGATAGGATGAACGGCTTAGCAATTGCCCCACCAGCATCAGGAGTTAAAAGAGCTGGATTAGTTTGTTCGATAGTTCTCATAATATTTTCCATCCCACCCCCAACTTTAAGCATAGTAAAGAACAATATAGCTGAAGCAATAAGCATAACCCCGCCTTGTATGGCATCGGTTAAAGCAACAGCTCTAAAACCACCAATAGTAGTGTATGTGATTATAACCACAGAGAATATAATTAATCCGACCATATATGGTAGACCAGTAACACTTTCAAACAATCTTGCTCCTCCAACAAAGTTAGCTACAATTGTTCCTATGAAAAATATAAGCATAATAACTGAACCTAAAATAACGACGATATCATTTTTGTATCTAGCTCTTAATAAATCAGTAATAGTTAGACCACCAATTTTTCTTGAGATTATAGCTAGACGCTTTCCTAAAATACCTAAAGTAAGAAAAGCTGTAGGAGTTTGGATACAAGCTAAAAGAACCCATCCTAATCCCATTTTGTAGGCAACTCCAGGTCCACCGATAAACGAACTAGCTCCGATATAAGTAGCTATGATTGTCATTGCTAAGACAAAACCACCCATATTTCTACTTCCGATGAAATATTCTTCCATAAAATCAACACTACCACTATTTTTTATTTTATTAACTTTCCAAGCAACCCCCAACATTAAACAAAGATACAAAATAATCGGTAAAAGTATAAGCATTAAAAACCCTCCTAATCTAAATCAACGTCTTTGAAAAAGCACTTTACGGCTATAAAAACTAGAATGTTAATTACAACCAATCCTAAAACACATGAATAGAAAAACCAACTAGGTAATCCTAAAATAAATTTGTTATTTTCTGCTTTGTAAATATAAGCAAAATAATACCACCAGCAAAAATAAAAGACATAAAGAAGAACAGTAATAAGAGCTTCTTTGTTGATTTGACTAATATTTTTTCTCATTATAAAAACCTCCCTATAAAAAATAAATAATATAAAAAAAGAGAGCACATAATGCTCTCTTAGATAACTATTGTCTTTCGCTTTTTAACTTTTCAGCCATAGCTTTTGCAATATTTTCTAATCTTTTTTGATCCTCTGGAGTAGGCTCTCCTTTAGCTTCTACAGATTCAGCAATAATTTCTAGTCCTGGAAGAGCGTCAGCAAAAGATTGGATACCTCTTACTCCACCACCGCTCCATAACATATTTCCAAAAATTCCAAGATATCTATTTTTTAAACCGTAGTTTTTTAATTTATGTAAAAGTCCTTGTAAAACAGGATAAACATCATTGTTATGTGCTGCAGATCCAATAATAAGCCCTTTGTACTTCCAAATATCGCTAATAATGTAAGAGTGATCAGTTTTTGAAGCATCATAGATTTTTATATTTTTGATTCCGTTCCAAGAAAGTTCTCTTGCAATAACGTTTGCCATTTTAGCTGTTGTACCATAAAGTGTTCCATAAACAATAACAACTCCCTCTTCTTCAGGAGTAAAGCTAGCCCAGTTAGCAAAGTGGTTTATAACTACAGAGATATCTTTTCTCCATAGAATACCATGAGAAGGACATATATATTTTATTTCAAGTCCACCCAATTTTTTGATTGCATTTAAAACTTGAGGACCGTATTTACCAACGATGTTAGCATAGTATCTTCTCATTTCATCCTCATAGAAAGAGAAGTTGATTTCATCGTCAAAGATTCCACCATCTAAAGTTCCGAAACTTCCAAAGGCATCATTTGAGAATAAAATTTTATCTGTGATATCATATGTAACCATTGATTCAGGCCAGTGAACCATAGGTACCATAGCGAATGTTAAAGTATGATGTCCTAAGCTCAGTGTATCTCCTTCTTTTATGCATATGAATTTTGTTTCATCAAAATCAGGTATAAAAGCTTTAATCATTTTTAAAGTGATTACGTTACCGATAACTTTTGCTTCTGGGAAGTATGCCATAACTTCACCAAGAGATCCAGAGTGATCAGGTTCCATGTGATTAACAATAATGTAATCAAGTGATTTTCCTTTTAAAATTCCATTTATTTTTTCGATAAATAATCCAGCAGTAGAGAAATCAACTGTATCTATAATACAAGTTTTCTCGTCGTTTATTAGATATGAGTTATAAGCAACACCTTGCGGTAATGGCAAATAATTTTCAAATCTTTCAGTTTTTCTATCGTTAGTTCCAATCCAGAAAACTTTTTCTGTAATAGGCGCATGATAATGCATATTTTCCTCCTTGATATTTTAGTCTATATTAAGTGATTATATTCTAATCTAAAACTGCTAAAAATTCAACTATATTTGTAAAAATAAACAATAATTAAATATAGGTTAACAAAAACTATACAAAAAAAATATAAAAAGTACATAGAAAGATATTAAAAATTTAGAAAAAGTAAAAAAAGTTTTACGAAAATAAGAAGTGGTGATATAATCAAGTAAAAGTTAGAAGTGATATGTATTTATAATTTATTATAAATATTTATTATCAAGGAGGACTAAATGAATCCAATATTTTTACAGATAGGAAGTTTCAAATTGAGCTACTATGGATTGTGTTATGCAATAGCTTTTTTTGTAGGAATAGAGCTTTTAAAAAAAGAGGCTGAAAAAAAAGGTTTATCTAAGGCATTAGTAGAAGATTATGCTTTTGTTGCTATGATTTCAGGACTTTTAGGTGGAAGATTATATTATGTTTTATTTAACTTCTCTTACTATTTAGATTATCCTATGGATATTTTAGCTGTTTGGAAGGGTGGAATGGCTATTCATGGAGGAATCTTAGGTGGATTTATAGGAACACTGATATACGCACATAGAAAGAAGCTAAATGCCTTTTTATTAGGTGATATGGTAGCACCATTGCTTTTATTGGGACAAGGTATAGGACGGTTTGGAAATTTAGCAAATGGAGAAGTTCATGGAGTTCCAACGTTTACTCCGCTAAATATAATTTTTAAGCTAAAACCTAGTTTTAATGAATGGTATAGTTACTATAATACTCTAAGTTTATCAGATAAAGCAGGATACAAGGAGTTAGTTCCCTGGGGACTGGTATTTCCAACAAGCTCACCAGCAGGTTCTGAATTTCCGAATTTGCCATTACATCCCGCAATGCTGTATGAAGCAGGATTAAATTTTGCAGGATTTATATTTTTATATTTTTATATGAGAAATAAAAATTATGCAACGGGAACAATCTGGTGGACATATATAATAATTTATAGTATAAATAGAATAGTAGTAAGCTTTTTTAGAGCTGAAGATTTAATGTTGCTAGGAGTTAGAGCACCACATATAGTGAGTTTTGTGATGTTGATGATTGCGGCAGTAATTATAATAGTTATTAATAAAAAGTCAAGGAGTGATAAAAAATGAAAAAAATTTTAGGAATACTATTGATGTTTACAGTTTTATTTGGAGGATGTTCAAGTTTAACAACTAAAAATAAAAGATTAGTAGGAAGAGAATATATACTTATTCAAGAGAATTCTATTCCTAATGTTTTAATAGGTTTTGATGAACATAACTTCTACGGCTTCTCAGGATTGAATAACTATTTTGGAAGATATGAGAAAAAAGGGAATAGAATAAAGTTTGAAAAACTTGGAGCAACATTGATGGCAGGTTCAGATAAAGTTATGAAAATGGAAAGTGAGTACTTAGAAAAATTAGATTTAGTACAATCATTTACTGTAGAAAATGATATTTTAACATTAAACCTGAAAGATGGAACTAGTTTAAAATTTAAAGAAAATAAAATGGTTGACAAAAAATTAAAATAATAATATAATCAAATATCAAAATAAAATAAATATATCCAAGGAGAAAAAATAATTTTTTTCCTATAAAAGATTGGATTTAGTTAAGGCGAAATTTTTTTTTTCGCCTTTTTTTTTTCGATTTTATAATTTGAATGGAGGATATTTAATGAAAAGAACTAAGTATGTATTTGTAACTGGTGGGGTTGTTTCATCTTTAGGAAAGGGAATAACTGCAGCATCTTTAGGAAGATTATTGAAGGAAAGAGGATATAGTGTAACTATTCAAAAGTTTGATCCATATATAAATGTAGATCCAGGAACAATGAATCCATATGAGCATGGGGAAGTATTTGTAACTGTAGATGGAGCTGAAACAGATTTAGACTTAGGGCACTATGAAAGATTTTTAGATGAAAATCTAACAAGATATAATAATATAACAACAGGAAGAATTTACCAATCTGTTATAAATAAAGAGAGAAAAGGTGAATATTTAGGTAAAACTGTTCAAGTAATTCCTCATATAACTAATGAAATAAAATCTAAGATAGAGTTAGTTGGAAAAGAGAGTGGATCAGATATTGTTATAACAGAGATAGGTGGAACAGTAGGGGATATAGAATCAACACCATTTTTAGAAGCAATTAGACAATTTAAATATGATGTTGGAAGAGAAAATGTTTTATATATTCATGTGACTTTAGTTCCATATTTAAAAGCTGCTGGAGAGTTAAAAACAAAACCTTCTCAACATTCTGTGAAAGAGCTGATGAGTTTAGGAATAAGGCCAGATATTTTAGTTTGTAGAACAGAGCATCCAATAAACTCTGATTTAAAGAGAAAGTTATCGATGTTTTGTGATATAGATCCAGAGGCAGTAATAGAAGCTCCAGATGCTAAGACAATTTATGAAGTTCCTCTAATAATGGAGGAGAACGGACTAGCAGATGTAGCTTGTAAAAAATTAGGAATTGAAAATAGAGAACCAGATCTTGGAAATTGGAAAGAGATTGTAAAAAGTATAAAGCATCCAAAAGATAAGGTGAAATTAGCCGTTGTAGGTAAGTATATTGAATTGAAAGATGCATATATAAGTATAAATGAATCGATAGAACATGCAGCTTATAATTTAGGATTAAAAGCAGATATTCATTATGTTCAAGCTGAGGATTTAGATGCAGAATCGTTAAGAGAATTTAATGGAATTTTAATACCTGGTGGATTTGGAGATAGAGGAGTTCAAGGTAAAATTGACGCAATAAACTTTGCTAGAGAAAATAAGATTCCGTTTTTAGGAATATGTTTAGGAATGCAAACTGCAGTTATAGAGTTTTCGAGAAATGTATTAGGAATGAAAGATGCAAATTCAACAGAGTTTGATAAAACTAGTAAACATCCAGTTATAGATATTTTACCGGATCAAAAAGATATAAAAAATCTTGGAGGAACAATGAGATTAGGAGTATATCCGTGTAAAATAGAGAAGAATAGTTTAGCATATGAGCTTTATAAAGAGGAGCTTATTTATGAGAGACATAGACATAGATTTGAATTTAATAATGAATTTAAAGAGATCATTCAAGAAAAAGGATTAAAGATATCTGGGTCATCACCAGATGGAACATTAGCAGAGATAGTAGAACTGTCAAAAGATTTACACCCATTCTTTATAGCAGGGCAGTTCCATCCAGAGTTTAAAAGTAGACCTGGGAAACCGCACCCACTATTTTTAGGGTTTGTAGAAGCTGTGTATAAGCTTGAAAAATCTTTAAAAGATTAATCTAGAGTTAATTTTCTAGAGTTTCCTCTTATATCAACTTCGATGATTTTTTCAATAGAATCATTTCTATGACCGATTAAGTAGTTTGTCATATTAGCAGCAGAACAAGAGTGATTAGGAATGATTTCTATTTTATCACCAATTTTTAGGGCCGAAGGGCCCTCTTTTTTTACTTTCGCCACTTCTTCAGATAATCCAATAATCGTTAATTCAGGATGATTTTTAATGATTCCAAATCCTTTTGTAAGAGAGTTTCCATGAGCACCTTGATCAAGTCCTAGACATTTACTACCACAATCTAAAATATACAAATCTTCAGAGGGATTAGAAATAACTGTAGCAAGAACAGTTAAAGAACACTCCTCCTCTTTAGCGGCCCCTAGAGCTACTTGAATAGCATCAAAGAAAACATAGTTTCCAGGTCTAGAAACAGTTATCTCATCTGATTCGATAGCTTTTTCAAAAGTTGGAGTAGTTCCAGTAGCTACAAATTCTACATTAGCTCCAGCTTCAATTAAAAGATTTTTTGCTAAAGTCATAGTTGTAATCTCTTTTTCTGTAATCTCTTTAACGTGTTCTTTCGAAAAACCGTAAACTTGTCCAGTATGAGTTGAAATACCTTTAAAAACAAGATTCGGATATTTATTTAATGAATTAAGAAGAGAAACTGCATTTTCAGGAGTAACTCCAAATCTATTTAAACCACTATTTATTATAATTTGATAGTTGATTTTAGTATTATTTAATTTTTTTGCTAACTCAGCAGCAGGAATTTCATTGTCAAAAGCAACAAATAATTCACAACATTTATTTAGTTCGATGACTCTTTCTAAGTTGCTATCTCCTATCACAGGATAAGCTAGCATAACTTTTTTAACGCCACTTTTTTTTACAACTGCCTCAGCTTCATCTAGTGTTCCCACAAGAACTCCCTTAGCTCCAGCTTCAATTTGCATTTTAGTGATTTCACTACTTTTATGTGTTTTTAGCATAGGAAATAATTCAACACAATTTTTATCTGCTAAAGTTTGATATTTGGCTATATTTTTTTCTAAAGTATCTAGATTAACTAGAAAACTAGGTGTAGTTAAAGATGATATTTTTTTCATTTTGAACCTCCAATTAAATTTCTAATAGAAATATACAACAAATATTTATTAAAGTCAAACTTTATTTTATCATTTTAATAAATTTAAAATTTATTAAAATGATAAAATAAAGAAGATCATATAAGATCTTCACTTTTAATTATATGAGCTCCTTTTTGTTTCATCTCATCAAATGCAAGTTTTGAATCGTCAGAAGATAAATTAACTCCTCTACAAGCATCTTCAATAACATTAACCTTAAATTTTAGATCAAGGGCATCTAAAACAGTATATTTAACACAATAATCTGTAGCTAATCCCAATATAAATAGTTCGGTTATATTGTGTGTTTTTAGAAGATGAAAGAGGTCAGTTTTTTTTAATTTTCCATTGTCGAAAAATCCACTGTAAGAATCAATTTCAGGATCAGTTCCTTTATAAATAATATTTTTTATTTCTATAAGGTCAGAATGAAATTCAGAACCAAAACTATTTTGAACACAATGCTGAGGCCACCAAATTTGAGGAAGATTATTTAAAATTCCAATTTCTCCAATATTACCACCAGAGTTTATAGCAAAGCTTTTGTGATTACTTGGATGCCAATCTTTTGTTCCAATAACTAGAAGATTATTTCTATAAAAATAATCAATAAGTTTATTTGTTACAGGAATAATTTCATTTGAATTTTTAACTTCAAGACTACCACCTTCACAAAAATCATTTTGAATATCAACAACAATAAGTGCTTTCATTAGTTCCTCCACTATAAATTTATTTTGAATAGTATAACAGTAAAAAAATGAAATGTAAATTAAAAACAACTTGGAAAAAGGAATTCTATTTGTTATTATTGTATATAGAGATATGAAACAAATATATGAGGAGGGGAATATGAACGTAATATTAGGGATATCATTTTTTATATTAGGAAGTTTAGCTGTTTATATATTCCAAAAGAAAAGATTTAAAAAAATGACAGAGGAAGATTTTGTTTGTGAGGTTGTTCAAAAAGCATTTTTGAAAGAGAAGCTATCAGATCATAATGAACATAACTTAGTTAGAGCTTTATTGAAAAGTGATGCCTTTATAAAAGATTTATCATTAACTGCAAAATTTAAAGGGATGATAGTGGGATATATTCTATTTACTAAAGTTAAAGTTGGAGATGAAACTCTTTTAACACTTGCATCACTAGCAGTACTACCAAGATTCCAGAAGAAAGGAATTGGAAAAAGCTTAATTGAAAAAGGACATAAAATAGCTAAAGATTTAGGCTACAAAGGAATTGTTGTTTTAGGACATGCTGAGTACTATAAAAAATTTGGTTATGAACCAGCTTCAAAGTGGAATATAAAATGTCCATTAGAAGTTCCGGATGAAAACTTTATGGCTATTGAGTTATATCCAGATTCATTAAAAAATATAAATGGAATAGTTGAATATGCCCCAGAATTTGGGATTAAATAAAAAAACGCAAGATTCCTTGCGTTTTTTTATTTAAACTATTTCACAGATTTCATCAAATTGAAGTCTTCTCTCACGAGGATTAAGTGTTTTAGTTTCGTCAAAATATCCTATCGAAAGCAACATTACAACAGTTTTATCCTCATCAATTTCGAAGAGTTCTTTAACCTTATCTTCATTAAAACCAATCATTGGATGAGTATCAACTCCAACATTTTTAGCACAAAGCATTATATTCATAGCGAAAAGAGAAACGTCTCTAACAGCCATGGCATTTCTTTTAACCTCTGTTGGATATAAAACAGTTTCACACATATTAATAAGTTGATTAACTTTTTCTTCGCTCATTCCTAAATCAATTTTAGCATTCCACATAGGGTTATCACGTCCATATCCAAAAGTGTCTCCAACCATTATAAGAGTCATTGCAGCTTCTTTTATTTTAGGTTGAGTACATGCTGAAAACAGTTTTTCTTTAGCTTCAGCAGAGTGAACAGCTATAATTTGCCAAGGTTGCAAATTGAACGCTGACGGAGCTAAAACAGCTTCGTTGATAATCTCTTTAAAAAGTTTTAAATCTAAATCTTTATTTTGATCAAAAAAATTCACGCTTCTTCTGTTAGATACAACATCTTTAAAATTCATATAAACACCTCCAAAAGATACTATATGTATTATACTTAAAAGCTGTAAAAAACCTTTTATTCTTCAACAATAATTCTAGGAATTCTTGAATTTAGTAAAGTGGTATATTCATAGTGATCCATATTAAGGAAAGAGTTACATCTATTAAAATCACGATAAATTTCAACAGAATCTCCCTGTTGTACAGAGTCGTCAATAAGAACAAAAGATGTGTCCATACTAATGTGAACGATAGGGAACTCTTTGTTATTTATGTGACACATAATATTTGTATTATTTTTAGCAAATCCATCTCCATAACCAATTTTAATTTTTCCGACTTTATTAAAGGTTTGAGTATCAATGTTATCTTTTCTTGTATAGCCGATGAAATCTAAAGAGGAAAAATCTTTGATATTGTAGATTGGTCCTGACAAAGTCCAAGATCGCTTGATATTTTCGTCTTCGATTCCAGGATCGAGCATACCTAAGAGACTAATTCCACATCTTACATGAGTCGATCCTTCTCCCAATCCAAGAATTGTAGCTGCACTATTTTGAGAGTGAATAATTTCAAAACGTTCCTTACCTAAAAAATTAATCCAATTAATAAATTCTTTTTGAATTAAAATTATCTCCTCAGGATTTGAACTAAAAAAATGAGTCATAGCACCTTTGAAATGAAGATCATTTTTTATGATAATATTTTTAATTTCATTTAACTCATCTTTTGTAAATCCATTTCGAGCAAACCCGAAGTCGAATTTCAGATGAAGTTGAGAGAAATCTATATCTTTTTCAATCAATTCTTTAAGTTCTGAAAGACTATTTATACACATCTCTAGATTATCATGAGTTTTCAAAAGAGAAAGATTTTCAATTGTTTCAAAAACAAGAATTCTTATATTAGATAGATTTAAAGATAAGATTTCAATAGCTTCAGATTCTCTGGCAACAGCAAAATATGTGCAACCAGCTTCATCTAGAATAGGGACTACTTCTTTTAAACCATGACCATAAGCATTAGCTTTTACAACTGAGATAACCTCTTTCTTTGTAGAGTTTTTAATATAGTTGAAATTATGTATAATATTATTTTTATCAAGTGTTACACGAAAACCGTCTCTGCTCATTTTAAACACCCCTTTTTTATTAATAGTATTGTTACTATTATTACCATATATTCTTTTAAATTACAAAAGAAATATTTTTTCTAAATAAAAAACCTCCTCTTAACATTTAAGAGGAAGTTTTTTTAAAGAGTTTTTCATAAGTGGAATACTAACTGTAAGACAGATAAGCTCTGCAATAGGTATAGCTAACCAAATTCCAGTTTCTCCAATTATTATTGGTAATGTAAATAGTGGAATTAATACAAATATTATAGCTCTTCCACAAGATATAAAAGCAGACTCAAAAGGTTTTTCAATAGATGTATGGAAACTGCTTGAGATAATATTGATAAACGATAATAAGTATGCAAAAGTAAAGAAAAATATTGCTCTATTAGTTAAATCTTGGAGTTCTTTGTTTCCATTTGAGAAAAGTCCAATAATTTTATCTCCAAAAAGATGCATAGATATAAAAGTAATAATCCCAATTGCAGCTCCAGATTTTAAAGCTACTTTTAAAACATCTTTGATTTTATCACCTCTTTTAGCTCCTAAATTATAAGAGATAATAGGTTGTAGTGCTTGAGATAAACCATATAGAGAGATATTTACGATAGAATTAATATAAAATACTATTGTTAATGCTGACACTCCTAAAACACCAATGTTTTTCATAATAATGATATTGAAAATATAAGTTGTAACAGCACTAGAAATAACAGTTAGCATCTCTGAACTACCATTATAGAAAATTTCTTTAATATCTTTTAATGTTCCAGATATTTTACCAAATTGTACGTGATAAAATAAGCTAAGAGCACCAAACATATTAGCAAAACATGATGCAACAGCAGCCCCTTCCATTCCCATTCCTAGCTTAATAACAAAGATATAATCTAGAAATACATTTGTTAAAAAACAAATAGCGCCACTCACGAAAACCTGATTAGGTTTACCAATAATTCTAACGAATGTTTCAGTAAAAATAGGCATACTGAAGAATATAGAACCTGGAATCAGAATAGCTAAATATTTCTTAACAAGCTCATATGTTTCTAAGTTTGTACCTAAAAGCTTCATAACAGCATCAAAATTAAGAAGTAAAAATATTGAGATAAAAAGAAGAACTCCTAAAAGTAAAATTAAAGTCAAGCTTGTAAGACTTTTTGCTCTTTCTTTTTCTCCATTTCCAGAAGCGATTCCTACTAAAACTCCTCCACCAATACAAATCATTAAAGCGATACTTAGTAAAAGATTGATAAGAGGCATAGATAGGTTTACAGCAGCTAGTCCCAATGGTCCAACACCTTTACTCAAAAATAATCCATCTACCATAATTTGTAGTGATACAATAAGCATTCCTAAGATACTAGGTATTGCAAATTTAAAAAATAGTTTTTTTACACACCCATTTTCAAGGGTAATATTTTGTGACATTTTCCTCTCCTCTATAAATTAAAATTTTATTAACTTCACGATATATGATATTATAAACTATATACTTAACTATAATGTCAAGGAGGAATTATGAAAAATAGATATAAGATTTCAGAGTTAGCAAAAATAGCAGATATTTCAAAGCAAACATTGATTTTTTATCATAAAAAAGGTATCTTGATACCAGAATATATTGATGAGAATAATGGGTATAGATTTTATTCTAATTCTCAAATTTGGGATTTGTTTTTTATTATAACTTTAAAAGAAGCTGGATTTTCATTAGAAGAGATAAAAGAATATACAAAGGTAAAAACGCCCTTAAAAAGTTTAGAATTTTTAGAGGAAAAGGTAGATGATATTGATAAAAAAATAGAAGAATTAAAAAAAAGTAGAGATACAATTCAAGAGAAAATTTTATGTATAAAAGAGATGTCTTCAAATTTAGAAGAAAAAGTTCAGTTAGTAGAGTTAAAAGCTATGAAGGTTTATTTTATAAAGATAAAAGATCCTGTTGATGAGAAAGAGATAGCAGAAACATATGATAAATTACAGAGGTTAGGAAATAAAAATGGAATAAAGGAGATTCTATATATTACGAAAGTTAAGCAAAAGGATATATATGAAAATTCAGAAATTCCTATAAGTGAGATAGGACTCTTGGTTCCAGAAGAGTATAGTATTTTAGGAGAGGAGTTTATAGAAAATAAATATTGTGTTATGCTAAGACATAAAACGACTTTTGATATGATAAAGTTAACCTATGAAAATCTTCATAGATTTATTAAAGAGAATAATTTTGAAGTTGTTGGAGATTCGATAGAGATTGGAAATGAAGTTGTTGTTCCTCTTGAAAATGGGTTTGGAGGAATTATTGATATATATATTCCTGTAAAAAAAATTGAAAAATTTTAAAAATTAGGATACTCTATAGTGTAGTATTATAGAAAAAGGAGAAATAAAAAATATGGATACGAATCACTCGAGAAGAAAAAAAGCTATGGGGCTAGAAGGAATAGTTTGCATAGTAATATTATCAACATTAATCTATCTTTTATCTAGTAAGATGGGTGGAATAAATATGATAAATACAATTATAAAAACAGCACATGATTTACTATTAAATACAGTGTTTTTTATAATGGGAGTTTCAGTTATAGCAGGGGCATTTGCAGGAATTTTATCTGAGTTTGGAGTTATAGCTATTTTGAATAAGTTGTTATCACCACTTATGAAGCCGTTATATAGATTACCTGGAGCAGCAGCAATAGGAGTTTTAACAACATATATTTCGGATAATCCAGCAATTTTAAGTTTATCAGCAGATAAAGGATTCACAAAATATTTTAAAAAATATCAATTGCCAGCATTAACAAATTTAGGGACGTCGTTTGGAATGGGATTCATAGTGTCTACATTTATGATTGCTCAAAGTGGAAGTATGAATGAAAATCTTGTATTTCCAGTTGTTTTAGGGAATTTAGGGGCATTTATAGGAAGTGTTGTGAGTGTAAATTTGATGATTAATTTTACTAAGAAAATTTTCCATGAAAAGGGAGATTTAGTAGAAAAAGATGATTCAACATTAAGTTTTTTTGAGTATAGAGATATAAGAGATGGAAATGTTTTAGAAAGATTATTAGAAGCGCTTCTAGAAGGTGGAAAAAACGGAGTTCAAATGGGAATGGAAATTATTCCTGGAGTTCTAATAATTTGTACAACAGTTTTATTATTGACAAATGGTGCTGGAGAAAATGGATATACTGGAGCAGCTTACGAAGGGATTGCTCTTTTACCATATGTGGGAGAGAAGCTACAATTTATTCTAAAACCACTGTTTGGATTTACAAGTGCAAAAGCATTGGCGTTTCCAATCACATCATTAGGAGCAGTAGGAGCGGCTTTAGGACTTGTTCCACAATTTATAGCTGATAAGGCTATTACATCTAGAGAGATTGCTGTATTTACAGCTATGGGTATGACTTGGAGTGGATATTTAAGCACACACGTTGCAATGATGGATAGTTTAGGATATAGAAAGTTGACAGGAAAAGCTATATTTAGTCATACAATTGGTGGAATCGTAGCAGGAGTAGTAACAAATATATTATATACACTTTTCATGTAATTAAATAAAATTATATAAATTTATGGGGGTAAAAATGAAAGAGTATAAGATTGATTTACATATTCATACAAATGTAAATCCTCACGCATTTAGTACTTTAGAGGAGAATATAGCTGCAGCAGCAAAAAAAGGAATGGAAGTTATAGCTATTACAAATCATGGACCAGCTTTACAAGATACTCCACATTGGTGGCATTTGGTAAATATAGCAATTTTACCAGAAGTTATTGACGGAGTTAGAGTAATTAAAGGTGTAGAAGCTAATATACTAGATACAGATGGGAAGTTAGATATCAATCAAAGAGTGTACGATCATATGGAGTTAGTTTTAGCAGGATTCCATGTAGTTGATGAGTATGGTGTTATTGATGATATGGAGAAAAATACAACAGCTATATTGAGTTTGATAAAAAAGCAAAAAGCTGATATAATAGTTCATCTGGGTAATCCAATTTTCCCAGTAGATTATAAAAGAATAGTTAAAGCAGCAAAAGAAAATAAAGTGGCCTTAGAGGTAAATAATACATCTCTAGGAACAATAACAAGAGTTGGTTCTAAAAAGAATTGTAAAGCAATGTTAGAGTTAGCTAAAGAGGAGAGATGTTATATAGCTTTAGGTACAGATGCGCACTATTCTGGTCATATTGGAGAGTTTCAAAGAGCGATTGAGCTTTTAGATGAGGTTGATTATCCAAAAGAGCTAATTATAAATAGTTCAAAAGAAACTTTTGAAGAATTTTTAAAACTGAGACAAGAGTTAAGAAGTAAAAAAGTAGACTCTTAATTTTGGGAGGAAAAGAAGAATGCAAAAAAATAGAATTTGTGAATTATTAGGGATTAAATACCCAATTATCCAAGGTGCAATGGCGTGGATATCAAATGGAAACTTAGCAGGACATGTGTCTAAAGCTGGTGGATTAGGAATAATTGCTGGTGGAGGAATGCCGCCTGAAATTTTAAGACAAGAGATTAGAAAAGCAAAGTCAATTACTGAAAATCCATTTGGAGTTAACTTAATGTTAATGATGGAAAGTGTTGCTGAGCAAATAGATGTATGTATAGAAGAGGGAGTAAAAGTTGTTACAACTGGAGCAGGAAATCCAGGAATATACATGGAAAAATTAAAAGCTGCAGGAATTAAAGTTATACCAGTAGTTGCATCAGTTGCATTAGCAAAAAGAATGGAAAAAATAGGAGCCGATGCAGTAGTAGCTGAAGGACTAGAAGCAGGAGGACACATTGGTGAAATAACAACAATGGCACTTGCTACTCAAGTTGCAAGAGAGGTTTCAATTCCTGTTATCGTTGCTGGAGGAATTGCTTCAGGAGAGCAATTTTTAGCGGCATTAGCATTAGGTGGAGAAGCAATTCAAGTAGGAACTATATTCATAGTTGCTCACGAGTGTGATGTTCATGAGAACTATAAAAACTTAGTATTAAAAGCAAAAGATAGATCAACAGTAACAACTGGGAACTATACAGGACATCCAGTTAGAGTTTTAAATAACAAATTCTCAAAAACTATTTTAGAGCTAGAGGAAAAAGGAGCTCCAAAAGAGGAGATTGAAGAGTTAGGAAAAGGAAAATTAAGACTAGCAGTTGTAGATGGAGACGTTCAAAACGGAAGTGTAATGTCAGGACAAGTTGCAGGATTAGTTAAAGAAGCTTTAAGCTGCCAAGAGATTGTAGATAAGTTAATGAACGAGTTAAAAGAGGAAAAAGTAAAACTAGATCAAAGATTTTCAACAATAACTTTTTAACAATGGAAGGGTAGAGTAATCTGCCCTTTTTATCTAAAAAAATAAGGGAGAAGTGTTATGTATAATAAAGTAATGGAAACTGTAGAGTTTTTAAATTCAAAAGTTACAAATAGACCTAAAATAGCTATAATATTGGGTTCTGGACTTGGTGGTTTAGTAGAGTATGTGGAGAATAAAATAATTATACCATATGAAGAGATACCAAACTTCCCAGTTTCAACAGTAGCTGGTCATGCAGGAGAACTTGTATTTGGAACAATAAATGGTGTTGAAGTTTTAGTTATGAAAGGAAGATTCCACTATTACGAAGGGTATAATATGAAAGAGGTTACTTATCCTCAATATGTATTTAAGAAATTTGGAATAGAAACTATGATTGTAAGTAACGCTGCTGGTGGAGCTAATAGAAGTTTTAAACCAGGAACACTTATGATTATAAATGATCATATCAACTTCTTTGGAACAAATCCTTTAATCGGAAAAAATGATGAGAGATTTGGACCAAGATTCCCAGATATGTCAGAAACTTACAGTAAGGCTTTAATAGAAAAAGCAAAATCTGTTGCAAATAGATTAAATATAGAGTTTGAAGAAGGAATATACTTAGGATCATCTGGACCAACTTATGAAACGGCAGCAGAAGTGAGCATGATGATGGGAATGGGTGCATCAGCAGTAGGGATGTCAACAGTTCCAGAATCAATTGTAGCAAACTACCTTGGAATGAAAATATTAGGAATATCTTGTATCACAAATATGGCTACTGGAATTGCAACGAAGCCACATTCACATGAAGAGGTTGTAGAGATAGCAAATCAGACAGGAGAGAGATTCTGTAAGTGGATTGCTGAAACAGTAAAAGAGTTATAATAACTCATAGGAGGTAATGATTTATGAAAGCAGCATTTTTTGATATTGATGGAACAATTTATAGAAATTCATTATTGACAGAGCATTTTAAAAAGCTTATAAAATACGAACTTTTAGATATTAGAGAGTACGAGCTAAAGGTAAAGGATGCTTTTAAAGAATGGGATGAAAGAGTAGGAGATTACGATAAATATCTAGAAGATATAACGACAACATATGTTGAAGCTATAAAAGGGTTATCACTACAATATAACGATTTTATTTCAGACCAAGTTTTAGAACTTAAAGGAAATAGAGTTTATAAATTTACAAGAGATATGATAAAATGGCACAAAGAGCAAGGTCATAAAGTTATATTTATTTCTGGAAGTCCAGATTTTCTAGTTTCTAGAATGGCTAAAAAATGGGGTGCTGATGATTATTGTGGTTCTATCTATCACTATGAGGATGGAAAATTATCTGGAGATATTTCTCCAATGTGGGACTCAAAAAATAAAATGAAAGCGATAAATAATTTCTGTGAGAAATATGATATAGATTTAAGTGAAAGCTATGCGTATGGAGACACAAATGGAGATTATAGTATGCTGACTTTAGTTGGAAACCCTAGAGCTATCAATCCTTCAAGAGAGTTACTTTTAAAAATAAAATCAGAGGAACATCTGAGAAATAAAACAGAAATCTTTGTTGAAAGAAAAGATGTAATTTATAAAATTTCATCTGATGTAGAAATTTTATAAAAAAAATCTTGACATTTATACAAAAAAGTTTTATTATTACCCCATAGTAAAAATAAATTTTTAAAAAGGAGGAAGTTATGTTTATAAATTTCAATAATAATAATTATAATTGTGTTAATAATATGAATAATAATAATAACAACAATAATAATAATCTATTGAAATTTGTATTGTGTAATTTCCATTACTTTGAAAATAATAAAGAATTTAAATTTGACTGTAAATAATTTGGTATAAGTATATCTAAAAATAGGTATATTATATTTTGTTAAATTAAAGCTCTTAACTATTTCCATTGATGGAGATGTTGAGAGCTTTTTTATTTTATAAAAAAATATGGAGGTAGGAATTATGTATAAGGCAAAACTAGATATTATGGAAACAGAGGTAGCAATTAAGAAGGTAAAAGACTTTTTCGAAAGAGATTTAGCTAAAAAATTGGATTTAACAAGAGTTTCAGCACCACTGTTTGTAACACCAGAAAGTGGATTAAACGATGATTTAAATGGAATTGAAAGAGCCGTTGCATTTGATACGAAATGTAAACAGGATGCCGTAATTGTTCATTCGTTAGCAAAATGGAAAAGAATGGCACTTCATAAATATGGATTCCATACAGGTAAAGGGCTTTATACAGATATGAACGCTATAAGAAGAGATGAGGACTTGAGCCCAATACATTCATATTATGTAGATCAATGGGATTGGGAAAAGGTTTTAGATAAATCAGAAAGAACAACAGATAAATTACATGAAACTGTAAAAAAGATATACACTTCGCTAAAAGATACTGAGGAACATATAAGAGAAAGTTATCCACAGTTATCAAAAAAATTACCAGAGGAGATTTCGTTTGTAACTTCTCAAGAGTTAGAAACACTTTATCCTGAACTGACTCCAAAGGAAAGAGAGCATAAACATGCAGAGAAACATGGTGCAATATTTATAAGCCAAATCGGAAAGGCTTTAGCTTCAGGAGAGAAGCATGATGGAAGAGCCCCAGATTACGATGATTGGGATTTAAATGGAGATATAACTGTATATTATGAACCGTTAAAAATAGGATTAGAACTTTCTTCGATGGGAATTCGTGTATCAGAGGAATCTTTAGCCAAACAGTTAGAGATTGCGGGAGCGGAAGATAGAAAAACTTTAGATTTCCATAAAAGACTTTTAGCAGGAGAATTGCCATATACAATAGGTGGAGGAATAGGACAATCTAGAATATGTTTATTCTTCTTAGATAAACTTCATATAGGTGAAGTTCAAGCATCTTTATGGCCAGAGGAAGTTTTAGAAGAGTGTAAAGCAAAGGATATTCCATTACTATAAAAAACAAAATATAACTTCATTTCTGGAGCAAAAAGGTATATAATTGAGATGTTATATACTTTTGGAGGTGGGAGATGAGGTATTTAATAGATAAATTGTATGAAAATAATGAATTAACTCAATTTGAGTTAGAGGAGTTACTCTGCAATTTAAGTGAAGAGGATAGAGATTATCTAATAGATAAAGCCTATGAAGTTAGACAGAGAAGTTATGGTAAAACAGTTTTTTTTAGAGGATTGATAGAGATATCTAATATCTGTAAATGTGATTGTTTTTACTGTGGAATTAGGGCATCTAACTGCAAGGCTAGTAGATATAGATTATCTAAAGATGAGATATTGGATTCTTGTCACAGAGGATATTCGTTAGGATACAGAACCTTTGTTTTCCAAGGAGGAGAGGATAGTTATTTTACAGATGAGCTTTTAGAGGATATAATAAAAACTTTAAAAAGAGAATACTCTGATATAGCTATTACTCTTTCTTTAGGAGAGAGAGGTGAGAAATCATTTAGAAGACTTTATGAAGCTGGTGCTGATAGATATCTTTTAAGACACGAGACTGTGGATGAAAATCTTTATAATAGGTTACATCCAAAAATGTCTTTGGAAAATAGGAAGAAATGCTTAGAGGCCCTTAAAGAGATTGGCTATCAAGTAGGAAGTGGATTTTTGATAGGTTTGCCTGGTTTGCAAATGAAGGATTATGCTAAAGATTTAATTTTCTTAAAGAAGTTAAAACCTCACATGGTAGGAATTGGACCTTTTATACCACACGAAGACACACCTTTAAAATCTGAAAAAGGTGGAACTGCATATGATACAATTACACTGTTAGCAATAATAAGATTATTACTGCCAGATGTATTATTGCCGGCAACAACAGCTTTAGGAACAATTGATCCAAAAGGAAGAGAAAAAGGATTCAAGGCTGGTGCAAATGTTATAATGCCAAACTTGTCTCCTATGGAATATAGAAAAAAATATGCTCTTTATAATGGAAAAGTTTTTTCTGGAAAGGAATCAGCAGAGGAAAAGCTAAAAATAGAAAGTGGAGTTATAGAAGCAGGATTTGAACCAATACTAACAAGAGGAGATAATATCAGATGGAAAAGGAAATAAATTTTATTGATCAAAATTATATTGAAAACCTATTGAAAAATTCTAAAAATACTAGTTATGAAGAGATTGAAAGAGTTCTAAATAAAGCAAAAAATAAAGAGGGATTAACTCACAGTGAGGTTGCTTCACTTTTAGAAATAAAAGATGAGAAGCAGAAAAAAAGACTTTATGAAATTGCAGGTGAGTTAAAAAAGTCTATATATGGAAATAGAATAGTTGTTTTTGCACCGTTATATGTGAGTGATTATTGTGTAAACAACTGCACTTATTGTGGTTATAAAAGAGATAATAAGTTTGAAAGAAAAAAGCTTTCAAGAGAACAAATTCAAAATGAGGTTAGGCTTTTAGAAAAGATGGGTCATAAAAGACTTGCATTAGAGCTAGGTGAAGATCCTGTAAATGTCCCAATTGAATATACCTTAGAGGCTATTGATGCTGTTTACAGTACAAAATTTGAAAATGGATCTATTAGAAGAATAAATGTTAATATAGCTGCAACAACTGTAGAAAATTATAAAAAATTAAAAGATGCAGAGATAGGTACATATATTCTTTTCCAAGAAACTTATCATAAGCCAACATATGAAAGAGTTCATCCGAAATCTTTAAAAGGTGATTATGAATATCATTTAAATGCTTTTTCTCGAGCCATGAAAGCTGGTATTGATGATGTAGGTGCTGGTGTGTTATTTGGATTGGCGGATTATAGATATGAAATAATAGCACTTATGTTACATAATGAGTATTTGGAAAAAGAGTATGGGGTAGGATTCCACACGATTTCGGTTCCGAGAATAAAGAAAGCAGAGGGAATGAGTTTAGAAGAATATCCACATCAAATAGATGACGATACTTTTAGAAATATAGTTGCTATTATAAGATTGGCAGTCCCTTTTACAGGAATGATTTTATCAACTAGAGAAACTGCAGAGCTTAGAAGAGAGCTTATAAAATATGGAATATCACAAATAAGTGCAGGATCATCAGCTGATGTTGGAGGATACACAGATAGAGAAGAAGGAAAAACTAGAACTCAGTTTGAATTAGCTGATCACAGAACCCCTTTAGAGGTTTTAAAAGAACTATTAGATCAAGATTGTGTTCCGAGTTATTGTACAGCTTGCTATAGAATGGGAAGAACTGGAGATAGATTTATGCAACTTGCTAAAAGTGGAAATATTCAGAATGTATGTTCACCAAATGCACTTTTAACTTTAATGGAGTATGCAATGGACTATGGCGATAAAGAACTGACAGAAAAAGTTGAAGAGGTTATAGAAAGAGAGATTCAAACAATTGTTAGAGAGGATATAAAAAAACTGACAGTAGAAAAATTAGAAAAAATAAAAAATGGAGAGAGAGATTTATATCTTTAAAGAAGGAGTTTATTATGAAAAATACACCCAATTCAAATAGGTTACATATAGGAATTTTTGGTAAAACAAACTCTGGAAAATCTTCATTACTGAATGCTATAACAGAGCAAGAGATATCTATCGTTTCAGATATAGAGGGAACAACCACTGATTCTGTGACAAAAGCTATGGAATTTTTGCCATTTGGTCCAGTTTTATTTATAGATACAGCTGGATTAGAGGATAATACTCCTTTAGGTAGATTAAGAGTAAAGAAAAGTTTAGAAGAGTTAAAAAGAACAGATTTTGCGTTATTAGTTATGGATGCAACAAAAATTGATATGGCATTTTATAAAGATCAAGAGATTCAATTTAAAAAATATAATATTCCATTTCGATTGATACTAAATAAATCAGAACTATTAACAGATGAAGTAAAATCTACAATAAAAAAGATTTTTCCTAAATCTATTTTTGTTTCAACAAAAGATAGAAGTAGTATTTTGAATTTAAAAAATGAAATTTTGAAAGAGATTCAAAAAGAGCAAGAAGAACCGAAACTTTTAGGAGACTTAGTTCCTTATAATGGAAAAGTTGTAATGGTAGTTCCAGTGGATTCTGAAGCGCCGAAAGGGAGACTAATTCTTCCTCAAGTTCAAGTGATAAGAGAGTGTCTTGATCATGGGATAAAAAGTTATGTGGTTAGAGACACAGAACTTGAAAGTGCATTAGAAGATATAAAGGATATAGACTTAGTAGTAACTGATTCTCAAGCTTTTAAAAATGTAGATAAAATTTTAAATAATCGAGCTAAGTTGACAAGTTTCTCAATACTTTTTGCAAGACAAAAGGGAGATTTAGAAGATTTGGTTAGAGGCGTTAAGAAGTTAAAAGCTTTAAATCATGGAGATAAAATACTGATAGCGGAAACTTGTACACACAATACATCTCATGAGGACATTGGAAGAGTAAAGATTCCAAAGTTAGTAAGAAACTATTGTGGCAAAGAGATTGAGTTTGATTTTATGGGTGGAAAAGACTTCCCAGAGGATTTATCGAAATACTCTTTAGTTATTCACTGTGGTGCTTGCATGATAAATAAAAAACTTATGCAAAGTAGAATAGATGAATCGATGGGTTCAAATGTACCAATTACAAATTATGGTTTAGTTATAGCAGAAGTTACAGGGATTTTAGATAAATCCTTAGAAATATTCAAATAGTTTTATACACCCTTACTAATATTTTCTATATTGGTGAGGGATTTTTTTTATATTGCTATTGACTTCATTATATCTGTGAGGTAATATTAGTACCACTTAGAATATTGAAGTTAAAAAATTAAAATGGGAGGGCCAATATGATTTTTAATCCAGTAATACTTTCAGTTACTACTATGATTGTACTTAGTTTATTAAAGTTGAATGTAATTCTAGCAATATTAGTGGCAGCTTTGGTGGCAGGTGTAACTTCGGGAATAGGTATAGGAGAAACCATGCAAACATTGATTGGTGGAATGGGAGGAAATTCAGAGACAGCTTTGAGTTACATTCTTTTAGGAACTTTAGCGGTGGCTATAAATAGCACAGGAGTTGCAGCACTTTTATCTAAAAAGATATCTAAGATAGTTAGTGGGAAAAAATGGATTTTAGCACTTATTGTAGCTGTAATAGCATCATTTTCTCAAAATTTAATCCCAGTTCATATAGCATTTATTCCAATTTTAATTCCTCCATTATTAAAGTTAATGGATGAGTTGAAAATGGATAGAAGAGCGATGGCTTGTTCGTTAACATTTGGATTAAAAATGCCATATATTGTTCTTCCAGTTGGATTTGGATTAATCTTCCATGGAATAATAAGAGACCAGATTGTAAGTAATGGAATGAATGTAGAATTAAGCCAAGTGTGGCAATCAACTTGGATTTTAGGGATAGCTATGTTTGTAGGACTTTTGATAGCTGTTTTTGTATCATATAGTAAACCTAGAGAATATAAAAATTTAACAGTTGGAGGAATGACAGAGGATATTCCTGAAAAAATGGAATTAAAGCATTGGTACACATTGGTTTCAGCAATTATAGCATTTGGAATTCAGTTATATACAGGTTCTTTACCGTTAGGAGCAATCGTAGCGATTGCGTTTATGGTAGCGACAAAAGTTATTAAATGGGATGAGATAGATGGATTAGTTAGCGGTGGAATTGGAATAATGGGGCTTATAGCTTTTATTATGCTTGTAGCAGCAGGATATGGAAGTGTAATTAGACAAACCGGAGCGATAGCGCCATTGGTTCAAGGAGTAGTAGGAGTAGTAGGTGGAAGCAAATTTTTAGGATCGTTTGTTATGCTTTTAGTTGGACTCTTTGTAACAATGGGAATAGGGACATCATTCGGAACAGTACCTATATTAGCAGCTATTTATGTGCCACTATGTATAGAATTAGGGATATCTCCTTTAGGAACTATCGTTTTGATAGCATGTGCAGGAGCTCTAGGGGATGCAGGGTCACCAGCATCAGACTCAACTTTAGGACCAACAGCTGGATTAAATGCTGACGGACAGCATGATCATATAAGGGATACATGTATTCCTACATTCATACACTACAATATACCGTTGATAATCGCAGGGGTTATCGGAGGAGTACTATTCTAAAAGGAGGCAGGATTAATTTGGAACTACTAATGGGGAACAGAAAACTAACTTTAGAGGATTTAATCAATGTAACAAGAAAGGGATATGAAGTAAAGATCTCAGATGAAGCTAAAGAGAAGGTTGCTATAGCTAGAAAATTAGTGGATAACTATGTTGAAGAGGGAAAAGTATCTTATGGAATAACCACAGGATTTGGAAAATTTTCAGATGAGGTTATATCTAAAGAAGAAACAGCAATATTACAAAGAAATTTAATAATCAGTCATGCTTGTGGAGTTGGTAATCCACTGCCGATAGATATAGCTAAAGGGATTATGGTCTTAAGAGTAAATAACTTGATTCAAGGACACTCGGGAATACGTCAAAAGGTTATTGATTTATTGGTGGATATGATAAATAAAGGAGTAACTCCCTATATACCTGAAAAAGGTTCTTTAGGGGCATCTGGAGATTTAGCACCATTATCTCATATGGTTTTAGTTATGTTAGGTCTTGGAAAAGCATATTATAAAGATACTCTTTATGAGGGAGATGTAGCTTTAAAAAAAGCTAAATTAAAACCAATAAAGGAGTTATCATCAAAAGAGGGATTAGCTTTAATTAATGGAACGCAAGTTATGACATCTGTAGGAGCTCATGCAATTTATGATGGAATAAATTTGATGAAACATCTAGACATTGCAGCAAGTTTATCAATGGAAGCTCTTAGAGGAATAATTTGTGCGTTTGATCCAAAAATTCAAGATGTAAGAGGTCATTTAGGACAGATTAATACAGCTAAAAATATAAATAAAATTTTAAAAAATAGTAGTTCAATAACTAAGCAGGGAGAATTAAGAGTTCAAGATCCTTATGCTCTTAGATGTACGCCCCAAGTTCACGGTGCGAGCAAAGATGCATTGAATTATATAAGAGAAAAGGTTGAGATAGAAATGAATGCGGTTACAGATAATCCAATTATTTTCCCTACAGAAAATGAAGTTTTATCAGGTGGAAATTTCCATGGGCAACCGATGGCATTACCTTTCGATTTTTTAGGAATAGCTCTAGCAGAGATGGCAAATATCTCTGAAAGAAGACTCGAAAGATTGGTTAATCCATCATTAAATAATGGATTACCAGCATTTTTAGTAGAGAATGGAGGAGTAAATTCTGGATTTATGATAGTTCAGTATAGTGCCGCATCATTAGTTTCAGAGAATAAAGTTTTAGCTCATCCGGCATCTGTAGATTCTATACCATCGTCAGCAAATCAAGAGGATCATGTATCGATGGGAACAATAGCTGCAAGAAAAGCTGCAGAGATACTAGGGAATGTAAGAAAGGTTGTTGCGATGGAGATATTAGCAGCATGTCAAGGAATAGATTTAAGAGATGTTCAAAAATTAGGAAAAGGAACAAATGAAGCACATACTTTAGTACGTGAAGTTGTGGAATATTATGACAAAGATAGAGTTATGTATGTTGACATAGAAAAAGTAGAGGAATTGATTAAAACGAATAAGATTGTAGAAAAAGTAGAGGAAAATGTAGGTAAATTGAAGATATAATTGGGGGGATAGAAATGAAAAAGTTAGTTCAGTGTGTTCCAAATTATAGTGAAGGAAAAGATTTAGAGAAAATAGAAAAAATAGCTGCACCATTTAAAAAAAATAAAAATATAAAATTTATGGGATGTGAACCTGATGCAGATTATAACAGAACTGTTATAACTGTTATAGGGGAACCAGAGGATATAATAGAAGCTGTTGTAGAATCAGTTGGAATAGCTGCAGAGTTAATTGATATGAATGTACAAAGAGGAGAGCATTTGAGAATGGGAGCCACTGATGTGGTTCCATTTATTCCAATTAAAGGAATTACGATGGCAGAGTGTGTTGAGATTTCAAAAATTGTAGCAGAAAAAATATCTTCAAAGTTTAATATACCTATTTTCTTGTATGAAGAATCGGCAACAGCTCCAAATAGAGTATCGTTGCCTAGTATAAGAAAAGGTGAGTTTGAAGGAATGGCAGAAAAATTAAAATTAGAAGAGTGGGCACCAGATTTTGGGGAAAGAGCACCACATCCTACAGCAGGAGTTACAGCAGTAGGAGGAAGAATGCCACTTATTGCGTATAATATTAATCTAGACACAACTAATATGAATATAGCTAAAGAGATTTCAAAAGCTATCAGATTTTCAAGTGGTGGATTCAAATTTATTCAAGCTGGACCAGCAGAGATAAAAGAAAAAGGCTTTGTTCAAGTTACTATGAATATAAAAGATTTTAAAAAGAATCCAATCTATAGAGTTTTTGAAACTGTAAAAATGGAAGCTAAAAGATATGGTGTCAATGTAATAGGAAGTGAAATCATAGGAGCAGTTCCTATGGAAGCACTTTCAGATTCGATTGAATACTATTTAGGCTTAGAAGGGTTTAGTGTTGAAAAAATAATTGAAAATGAATTACTAAAGTAGATTTTTTATGAGGTGAGTATATGAATGCAGATTTGATAATTTACAACATAGGGCAGTTAGTTACAGGAAGAGAGTTGCCAGTGAAAGATGGAGAAACTCAGATGGAAAATATTGAGGTATTGATAAATGGATATGTTGCAGTCTCAGGAAACGAGATAATGGCAGTAGGATCTGGAGAGGTGCCATCTAAGTTAATAAAGTTTACAACAAAGTTGATAGATGCAGAGGGGCTTGTGGTGACTCCTGGAATGATTGATTCTCATACTCACCTTGTTCATGGTGGCTCTAGAGAGAATGAGTTTTTAGATAAGATACAGGGTGTTCCCTACTTAGATATTTTAAAAAGAGGTGGTGGAATTTTAAGTAGCGTTAAAGCTACTGTAGAAGCAACAGAGGAGGAACTTTTAGATAAAGCAAAAAAAAGTCTGAGAAGAATGCTATCATATGGAGTGACAACTGTAGAATCCAAAAGTGGTTATGGATTAGATAATGAAACAGAATTAAAACAGCTGAGAGTTAATGAAAGATTGAAATTAGAGCAAGAGATTGATATAGTTTCTACATTTATGGGAGCTCATGCACTACCAGAAGAGTATAAAAATGATAGAGATGGCTTTATACAAAAAGTTATAGATCTTTTACCAGTTATAAAAGAGAGAGAGTTAGCAGAATTTTTTGATGTATTTTGTGAAGAGGGTGTATTTTCAAACGAAGAGAGTAGAAAAATGTATAGTGAAGCTCAAAAATATGGGTTTAAATTGAGAATTCATGCAGATGAGATTAAAAATACTAAAGGAGCTGAATTAGCAAAAGAGTTTCAAATGTATTCTGCAGACCATCTAATGGCTATAAGTGATGAAGGGATTGAAGCATTAAAAAATAGTAATGTGATTGCGAATCTTCTTCCAGGAACATCGTTTAGCTTAGGAAAAGAGTATGCTCCTGCTCGTAAGATGATAGATAATGGTGTACAAGTAGCACTTTCTACGGATTATAACCCTGGGTCTTGTCCAACAGAAAATTTACAATTGATAATGCAAATTGCTGCTTTAAAATTAAAGATGAAACCAAAGGAAATTTTTAAAGCTGTCACAATTAATGCTGCTAAATCTTTAGGAAGAGAGAAAAGAGTTGGGTCAATAGAAGAGGGAAAAAAAGCAGATTTCGTAATTTTTGATTCAAAAAATATTGAGTATATCTTATATCATTTTGGAGTAAATCATACAAGTAAAGTTTTTAAAAATGGATGTTTGGTTTATAAAAAGTAGGAGGTATAATGAAATTAGTAGATTTATCAGTTGAAGATTTTTTAAATATAGTTGATTCGAAAAGTCCAGCACCCGGTGGTGGGTCTGTTTCTGCTTTAGTTTCAACTTTAGGGTGTACTTTAGGAAGAATGGTAGCTCATTTAACTTTTGATAAAAAAAAATATAAAGAACTTCCTTTGGATGAACAAGAGAATTTTACAAAAAGTTTTGAAGAGTTAGAGAAGTATAGATATCTTTTAGAGGAGTTAATTGATAAGGACACTGAAGCGTATAATTTAGTTATGGCAGCATATAAACTACCGAAAGAAACTGAAGAGGAAAAATTATTAAGAAAAGAAACTATCGAAAAGAATTTAAAGTTAGCAATAGATACACCTATGAGTATTTGTCAAATTTCAGAAAAAGCATTGATACTATTAAAGAGTATATTGAAAAATGGAAATAAAAATGCTATTACAGATTTAGGAGTAGCTGCTATTTTACTGTATTCTGGAATTGAAGGTGGAGTTTTAAATGTGAAAGTGAATTTAGGTGGATTGAGTGATGAGATATTTAAAAAAGAGACTTTAGAGGAGCTAGATAGAGTAATAAAAAAATCGAGAATTGAAAGAGACGAAATTATGGAAGTTGTAAACAAGTCGTTATAAAATTTAAAATGAGGGTCAATTAGACCCTCATTTTTTATTCTTTTATTTCAATTGTAGATTTCCCAATTGTATTGACTGTTAAAGATATTGTATTATTATCTATTTTAAAATCAGCGACTTTAAATATATCAACTGTAGAAACAAGATGTATATTTTTATCAAGTTCAACGTTTTCAACTTTAGATTGAATAAAGTTTTTAGCTAAATCAATCTCTTTGTTAGGATCAAAAGAGAGATAATTTTTTATAATATTATTTTTGATACTATTTTTAAAAATTTTATTGAATATATTTAAGATAAAGCTATCACTTTCTAAGGAGTAATCAAAATTTTCACCGATGAAAATTCCAGTATTTTGATCAAATGATGGTTTAAAACTTCCTTTTATAGTTCCAGTAGGATTTAAAAAACCAAATATAGATAGATTAAACCCAGTTTCAAAGTTTAAATTTGAATTTTCAGAGCTCAAAATAACTTTTTGTAATGTTGATTTAATTCCAGTATATATATCAAACTCTTTATTTTCTATATTTTTATTAATAATTTCATTTAAGTTTCCGTAAGTTGTAGAGATGGGCAAATTTATATTAAATGAATCATTAACAAAACCAAAATTCATTTCAGGAAGAGAGTTCAAGTTTTGATTAGCAGGTTTATCTCCAATGTATAGATGAAGATTTGCATCAGCTCCAACCTTAATTCCTAAATCATCATCAAAACTGATTAAATCAGAATAACGAGCTGATTTTGGGTTTATTGTTAACCATAGATTATAATCTTTGTTAACTAATATAGGTTCTTTTAAATTGCTCCAATATTTTTCAATTAATTCTCTAAGATTGAAAGATTCGATTTTAGAGTCAATCTCTTTAGTAGCTTTTCTAAGTTTGGATGATATACTTTTTTCTAAACTATCTCCAATATTTATATCTGTTTTAAATTTTAATCCATAAAGATTTAAATCTAAAGGAATATTTTTATTAGAAATATTCAAAAATGGAGAACTGTTGGCAACAAGTTTCCAATCAGGAGAAATACTTATTATACTTTTAATTCCGGCAGTTCCATTTAACTTCATTTCAGTTCCTTGTTTATCTCTATTCCAACTAGCTTTGAATTGTCCATCTATGTTTGTTGTAGCTCCTATCTCTTGCCCATTGGCATTAAAGACGATAGGAGAACGTTCAATTTTATATGCCCATATAAATGATTCTGAAGATTGAGCAAATTTTTTATCGATAGCTCCTAGAAGATTTAAACCTGTTTCAAGAATATTATTTTTATTTCCGTTGAAAATTTCACTGCCAGAACCAGTATCTTCTATTGTATATGGAAGTTGAGAATTGATTATATTTTCAACAATCGATTTTTTCAAAGAGATATTTATATCTAATTTTGATAAGTTTTCTTCTGAATATATTATGTTATTAGTGACTATATTTAAAGCAGTGATAAATATAATGAATTTATTAAATTTCATAAAAACCTCCATAAGATAGAGTTTAAAATAGAATAAAAATATAGAAGCCTTTTAAAGGCTTCTATATTTAGTAGAATTATCTGTGTGTTTTAATTTTAGGGAAATATTTAGTATGAAGAAGCTCATGAGCTTTTCTACTTAAAGGGTAGTCTAAATATTTATCATAGATAGCTTGAACTTGAGGATTTTCATGAGATCTTCTAAGCTCAGATATTTTATCGATATTATTTAATCCTTCGGCTCTTTTTTCAAGAGTTTCTTGTTTTTTTATCGCTTTCGGTTGACCACCACCACCGATACATCCACCTTTACAAGCCATAATTTCGATAGCGTGATAGAACTCTTCACCACTTCTTATTTTATCTAGCATCTTTTTAGCTTCTTCAAGTCCGTGTGCGATTCCAATTCTAAGTTCAATATGTCCTATAGTTAAATCACAACTTCTGAAACCGTCCCATCCTCTTAAAGCTTCAAACTCAATATTTTCAATTCTTTCACCTGTAATCATTTCAATAGTAGATCTTGTTGCAGCTTCAATAACTCCTCCAGTTCTACCAAATATAATACCTGCTCCAGAGTATTCTCCTAATGGATTGTCGAACTCTTCCTCTTCTACTTTATTTAAATCAATTTCAGTTTCTTTTAAGATTTTAATAAGTTCTCTAGTTGTTATAACATAGTCTGTATCATAGTTATCTCCTCTTGAGAACTCCTCTCTTGCCGCTTCATATTTTTTCGCTAAGCATGGCATGATTGCAACAGCAGTAACTTGGTCTCTTTTATATCCCTTTTCTTTAGCCCAAATATCTTTAGCTATTGTAGAGAAGATTTGCATTGGAGATTTAACTGTTGATGGAACATCTAGCATATCAGGATAACTTTGTTCGATGAACTTAACCCACGCTGGGCAACAAGATGTTAGAATAGGTAATCTAACATTGTCATCACCTTTAAAGAATGCTTCTAATCTTTGTTGGAATTCAGTTGCTTCTTCCATGATAGTTAAGTCTGCAGCCCAAGCTGTATCGAAAACATAATCTACACCAAGCATTCTAAGAGCACCATTTATTTTCTTTTCGATATTAGTTCCAGCTTCAAATCCGAAAGCTTCACCAAGAGCAACTCTAACAGCAGGTGCCATTTGAGTTATAACAATTTTACCAGGAGTTCCTAAATCTCTTAAGAATTTTAAGCTGTTATCTCCTTCGTTGATTGCATTAACTGGGCAGGCAGCAACACATTGACCACAGTGAGTACATCTTTCTATATCGATACGATGTCTTTCTTTAATTTTTCCTTCGATACAATGAACAGGACAAACTCTAGCACAAGCAGTACATCCAATACACTTGCTTGTTATTCTAAATTTAACAAGTTGAGGACACTCACCTGTATAACATCTATGTTCTTCGATGTGTTCTTCAAATTCATGATAGAATGCTTCAATAGCTTCATCAATAAGATTGTGTTTTTGACCAGTGCTCTCTTTTATGTTTTGAGAAAGTTGTCTTAAAAGATAAAGATCTCTCATATTTCCCTTTCCTTTAGAAATTCTATCTAAAACTCTCCAAGATCTTTCAATTTCAAATTTTGCGATTAAATATTCTCTATACTCTCCTTTAGAAAGTTTTCCTAAAATGAATTCGATATAGTACTTAGCAAATTGAACAATACAACTTTCACCTGATAAGATAATTAAAGCTTTTGGGTGATTAGAATCAAAGAAATGTTCAAAATCAACAACTTCATTTAATGACTCTTTTGTAGCGAAGCCACCAAATGGTAATCCAAATTGTGCAGCTTTGAAATCTTTTCCGTTTTTCATTCCACCAGCAATATCTAAGATATCTTTTAGAGTCGCATTTTCAGGAATTTCATATATTCCAGGGTTGTTTACTTTTCCTGAGATAGTGATAAGTCTGTTTTCTCCAATAAGTCCTCCCATAAGGTCACTTTCACTAAAGACAGAACCTAAAGATGTTCTAAGTAAATTTTGTTTCTTGTTCATAAATTCTCCTTTTTCTTTTTGTAGTTTTTAATTATATTCTTACATAAAGTTGATTTTCTTATTTCGATTTTACTATCTGGAGTTTCTAATAAAGCTTCGAGAAGCTTATTTACATAATCTTCGAAGATTTCAAGATTTATAACCTCTTTATACAAGAGATATTTAAAGTACTTAACTTTAGCTACATAAATATATAAATTGTTATTGTTGTTAAAATTAAAATTATGCTTTATACATATGTCTAGGAAATTATAGATGATTTCTTTAGGTTCATTCATTCTGAGCATAATGTAGAATGGAACAAACTCCTTTCCTTCCACATATGTATTGATATTTCCTCCTAAGTACAGAATCATTTCAAAAAGAATTGGATCTTTTTTTATAAGAAGTGCTCTGTGCAAAGGAGTTAACTTTTCTTTTTTATCAAATGTATTGATATTTTTATTTGTGATCAATTCATCAAGTTGATCTACTTTCTCTTTAAAATTCGAAACAGATTTAAAATAAGGTTCTAAAATTCCACAACGTGCCAATTTAATTCCAACAGGATTATTTAAATTTTGGTAAAAAATAAGTGCTTCGTTAAATCTCTTCATTTTTAAGAGTAGATCTCCGACAAAGTTGGAGTCTTTTTTTTCTTTATAAAATTGAATAATTTTTTGCAATTCTTTTTGAGTGAAGATGTTTTCTGAAATCCCATTTTTGATACCTTCTTTGATTTCTTTATCTTTATAAGATATTCCAAATGTACGATTACATTCTGCAGCTATAAAATAGAGATTGTTGTCTATAGCGGTATCGATAATAAGTTTTCTATAGAATACCTCTTTACTTTTTAGAGCTTTTAAAGATACTTTTAAAATAGCATTTTTGAAATCAAGAGATAGAATATTTTGTTCTAATTCTTTTTCTAGAATCCAAGTGGGCTCGCCAGCTTTTTCAAAAGCATATTGAGCTTCCTCTATTTGCTCTAGTTTATATAGTTTTATACCCTCTTTTAACCAATCTTCTTTTTCGAGAGCTAAATTTTCATTTTTTTTATTAATAATAATGTTGTTATTTGGAGTCAAGAATGATCTCAGTTCTTTTAGAACGTTATTATTTTCGATGTTACTTTCCATAATAATTAGATTTTCTTGGGCTCTAGTTATTCCGACATAAAAAATATTAAAATACTTTCTATAACGTTGATCATATTTTGTTTCTTTAGCAAAAATTTTTTCCCATTTCTCTTGGTAGTTTGATGATAAGTTATAGCAAATAATATTACTATATTCAAGTCCTTTAATCTCTTGAATTGTAAAGACACGATGCTTATTTTCAAGTTTATCTAAAAGTTCTAATTTTACAGAATCATCAGGAACAACGATAGCTGAGTTAGCACTTTCCTGTGCTTTTTGTAAAAGAGAGAGATTTACTGGAGTCAGGTTGACCTCACCATCTTTTTGAATAGCTATCTCTTTATAGTCGTCACTTCCAAGGTTTCCTATATAGGTACTTCTAAGATCTGCGAAATAGTTTGCTAAATCGACAATTTTTTTACAACTTCTATAATTTTTTGATAAAATTTTAAGGTTTACTCTTTGATTATATTTTGTATAGAAAAGATTTTTCATTCTTTCAAAATTAAAGAATGTAGCATTTATCATTTGGTGGATATCACCAGCTAAAAAAAGATTTTCTTTACTTTTTACCAGAGATGTAAGAGCGAAGATTTCAATTTCAGTTAAATCTTGAACTTCATCAATAATAATATAATCAAAAGAAAGTTTTTTTTCAGTAAGAGCTATCGAAAGATCATTTAAATCATATAAATTATTTTCTTTAAGCCAAGAGTTATACTTCAAACAAACTTCATAAAGAGATTTTCGTATTTCACTTTCGAGTGTTGAGTATTTAGAACTTAATTTTAAATAATCAGATAAAGGCATTATGTTTTGAGATAAATCTCTGTTCCAGTTATCGGCATTGTCTTTAATCATTAAACCTTTGATTATTCCATTGATTTCAGAATATATTTCTTCAATAGAAAGAGTAAATTTTTTTCTATTGGGATAAGAAAATCTAAAAAACTCTTTAAAACGGTTAAAATCAACGATATTTCTAGTAGGAATATTTAGAGACTTGGATAAAAATTCTTTTAGCGTGAAAAAATCAGCAATTTTTTCTCCATCTTTTCTAAACTCTTTATATTGTTCAAATGAGTTATCTTTTAAATATCTATTAGATGTAAGATACAATATATTAGAGAAGTTATAAAAATCAGCATGCTCCTCTAAATTTAAAAGTTTTCTAAGAGTGATTGTACTTTTTCCACTCCCAGCACTTCCAGCAATAAAATGTGGTGGTGCATCTACTAAGCAAGAGTATTGTTCATCATTTAAATAGTAGTATTTATATTTTTTATTATGAAAATTACTAATGAAATCAGAATCATCAAGAATTTCATAAGTGATTAGGTTATTATAGTTAAAGAAAGTTTCATCAATTGTTTCGATATTATCCTCTTGATCAAAGATGATAAAATCTTTTAGATTACTTTCGAAAACCTCTTTTCTTTTAGCTTTTTTTATAGCCATATCGTGAGAAGAGTATATAAGAAATATAATAACACCCTCAGAGCTTTCTCTAGAAATAGTATTGAATAGGAAAAATATTCTATCGCCACTATCAACTCGAAATTCGTATAGAGAGTTAGCGCCATTTATTTTTTTTATCCAGAATCCATTTGGTAGTTTTCCAGATAAGCTATTATTACTTTTTATTAGATTATAAAAAAAGTGTAATCTATCAAGAATTTTATCATTTTTTTCTAAGGGGATACTTTTAAAAAAATAATCTGTAATCAAAAATTTCATAGGTATACTCCCAAAATAAGACTTAATTAGATATTATATTATTTTAGTTAAATTTTCAAGTTATTTAGTTATAATTAACAAAAAAGAACCTGGATTTAACCAGGTTCTGACTATTTAGTAATATTTTTTTTGCTCAGCAGGTTACATCCACCTTTATATTCAGGGAAATAGTATCTAACTAAAGACGCAATAAAGTATTTATTTATTTCATTTCTCTTAATAAAAGTTTTAAAACCTTTATTTAGATTAATTCTACTTATAAGTTCTGGAATAGATATATTTCCGTCGTCATCATTTGCAAGCACCATAGTTTTGAATAGTTCAATCTCAACCTTACTCATATTAACAAAGTTAATTAATCCGATGAAAGATCTGTCAAAACTAATAATTTTATTTGAATTATCTATAGCATTATTTAAAGATACGTTTGAGTAGTTAAGTTTTTCTTGAATGTAACTTTTTTCAAGAATTTTTCCTTCTCCTTCAATGAACTTCTCAAGCTCTTCAACTCTATTGAAGCCTTGTTCTCCAATAGTTAATACTCTACTGTTACCGTTTGTACTTAGATTTAATTCCTGTGCAAAATGATATTTGAATAAAGAGTAGAATACATGATCAGAATAAATTCCGATATCGTTTAAATTATTTTCTAAATTCTTATAGACAGCAATACTATCAATATAGTTTTCGTTAAAAGAAAGTATTGAGTCTTTTAGATTTAAAAACTCTTCTACATTGTATTTTATCTTATTAATATGGATATAAGTTCTAGAATCAGTCATAATGATTCCATCAATTCTAGAAAGTAATCCTTCTAATCTACGAGCTAAATAGATAGCAGTATTATCGTTTATATTTTTTATCTCTTCAGCATAAAGATTATAATCTAATTTTGAATTAATATCTTCGATGATCAATTTAATTGTGTTTTCATCAACTCTTAGAGGATGTGAAACCAATTTAACAAAATAAAGTTCTAAGATATCTTTATATCCGCTGTTTTGAACATAGTATTTCCCATGTTTTTCATATCCTAGCTTAGTTATAATCTTTTCAATTTCATCTTGTGTAATCCACTTAAAACTTTTGAAACTGCTTCTAATAGTTTTAACATTTTCAGTGGTTAAGATATTTGTAAACTCTAATGAGTAAAATATTTTAAAGAATCTTTCTCTTCTGTCAAAAAGGAATAAGTCTAAGAAATCTATATAAAAAGGTCTTGAGAAAATCTCATTTCTTTTTAAAAAACTAACTAAGAAACGATAGTCGTTTCCAAAAAGTATATACATTTCATCAAGAGAGATTTCATCTTTAAAATCAGCTTCGATTTTTAATGCAATATTCAAATTTGTATTTTTGAAGATATTTGCAATAATTTGCTTTAATTTAATCTCTATTTGCCTAGTTCTCTCACGACTGATATTTCTTTGGCTACCAATCTCTTCTAGAGTTTTATTATTTTCAAGTCTATCAACTAAAAGCTGAATGTCATCAGTTGATAGAGTATGCTTAATTTTTTTTAAAGTTTCTTCTAAAGGAAGGGTTGTTGTACATATTTCATAGATTCTTTCTAAATCTTGATTTGAAAGATTTAATCTATCTATATCATCTTGAGTATAACTTAAGAATTCTCCGATGCTTATTCCCTCTATATGTTTTATATTAAATATTATTTTATCTAAATAACAGTCAACAATTTTTTTGTAGGTTTTTTGTTTTGAAAATCTTTCAATAATTTCAGACAGATCATTTTTGATGTCTGCAATTCTTCCAGGGCCAACACCAGGTACTTTGGAGTATTTGGATAAAAGCTCCTCATCTATTTCAGAAAGATAGATAGCATTATTTTCCTCACAGAAATTCAAAAATTTTAATTTCTTTTCATCAGGATATATAAATCTATCAATTCTAAGGTAGTTGCACCATAATTTGTATGTACTCATCAAAATTCCCTCCCCAAAACTCTATGCCTAATATTAAACTAGGTAAAAGCTATTATATTTTTCTTTCGGCATTGTACGATTCGTATTTTTCTTTGAAACTGCTTATATCTTCATCAGAAAATCCATAGTCTTTTAAAGAGTGAAAATTAAATGACTCTAAGTCGATCATGAATTCGATATTTTTTTCAGCTAATATATTTAAAAACTTTCTAGATTTTTGATATATTTTTGTTACTTTATCACCTTTCAATAAGAAAGTTTTCACATCCCAATCAATAATTCCACGTTTATAATCCAAAAATTTTTGAAGCCCCTCTTGTACATAACGATCATCTTTTAAAGTTGTATTAAATGTTTCCTCTGTAATCTCTTGTAGATATTTGATACCAGATTCATTTAATTTTTCTCTAATTCCAATAAATTTATTAGTAGAATAGAAGTGGTGTAAATCAACTAAAAAAGAGTATTGCCACTGTTGTTTAGGAATAATTTTATTTAGTTTTATAAGATGTTCTTTTAAAACTTTGTTTTCTTCTTGTAAATTTCTAAGGTTTTTTTCCATAAGTTGCCATTGTTTAGAATAGTCAGTATTTGGCTTAGATTGCAAAGAAGAGTAGTTATTAATAAGAATCTCTTTTTCTTGTAACTCTTTCTGAAGATTTAATAACTGCTCACTTAAAGTTAGATTAATTTTCTCGAGTTCCTTGATATTCTTATTGTTGAAAAGTTTAGATAAAAAACTCATTTCTCTCCCCCTTATAGATTAATACATTATTTATATATAGATATTATACTAACTGCTAACATTATAATTCATTTTAATCAAAAATTCAATTTAAAATATAGGATTCTTCAAATATTTGACATTATATAATACATAAAGTAATATATTATTATAATAATAAAAAATTAGGAGGGGCATATGGTACAGAGGTTGATGATATATAACTTAATCGTACTAACTTTTGATGCATTTACATATTTTTTTATGAATGAAAAATATAGAGGTTATTTAGGAATAAATGATTATATTAAATTATTTAGTAATCCGATGTATAGAAAAAGTTTGTTAACAAAAATTTTTATTGTAGATTTTATAGTGATACTTTTTTTTATATTATTTAATTAGATGGATTTTATTGAATTTATATAAAATATGTATTGATTTATGATGAAAAATGGTCTACAATATTAATATTGAAATTTTAAAATTTGGAGGAAAAATGTTAATTAGTAGAGAAGTTGATTACGGAGTAAGAATTGTACTTTTACTGTGTGAAGCAAATAGAAAAATGGATGCAAAGGAGATTTCTGAAATTTCAGGTGTTTCTATAAGATTTACACTAAAAATTCTTGGAAAATTAACTTCATCTGATTTAGTAGAATCATTTCGTGGTGCCAAAGGTGGTTATGTAGCAGCAAAGAAGCCTGAAGAGATAAGTGTATATGATGTTGTGAAAGTTTTAGAAGGTGGAGTAAAGGTCAATGGATGCTTTGAAGATAAAACAAGTTGCACGGGTTCTAAAATGGCTTTATGTGGATTAAGATGTAAATTAGAAGAAGTAAATTTAAAAATTAAAGAGGAATTAGAAAAAATAACTATGGATAAGTTAGAGAATTGCTCTGGATACACGGCGTAAATTTTATAAAATACGAATAAGAAGTAAAAGGGAGATTTTGGGAATGAAAATTTTAAAAACTAAAGGTGTTTGTGCAAAAGAGATTGGAATAGAATTAAATGGGGATATTATTGAGAAGATAGAATTTTTTGGAGGATGTGACGGAAACACTGTTGCTATCGAAAAATTAGTTGAAGGAATGTCTATAGAAGAAGTTATAAAAAGATTAGAGGGAATCGATTGTTCATCTAGAGGAACATCTTGCCCAGATCAGTTAGCTAAATTATTGAGAGAGCTAGTTTAGTAATTAATATAAAAATTGAAGTAAAAATAGAAAAGCTACTACCAGATTAAAAGTTTGGAGTGGCTTTTATTTTTAATTAAAGAATAAAAAATATGAAAAAGGGAGGATTTAATGAGGAAAGTAATGCAAATTTTAAAAAAGATAATAATCTTTTTGATAATCATAATAATTTTTATTCAATTTTTAAGAGCATATATTTATAATAGGGTTGCTCCTGAATTAAAAAAATGGCACGAAAAGAGTAGTTATAAGGAACCTGATTATAAAGAGTTTAAAACTATAGAAGAGTATTTATTAGCAGAGAATAGATTTTTGAAAGATGTATTTTCAGAAGTTGAAGTGAATTCAAAAGATAATTTGACAAGATTTTCAAAAAATGGAATATTATCCTCTTTAGATAAGGATGGAAACAATATCAACTCTTCATTTGAAATGATTCCTGAAAATATAAAGGGTGGTGTTTTACTTCTTCATGGATTAACAGATTCTCCATTTATGATGAGAGATATTGCCAAAATATTTTATGAGAACGGATATTATGTATTGGGTCTGAGATATAAGTATCACGGAACATACCCAGGAGAACTTGTAAAAGTTTCTCAAAAAGATTTTGAGGATGCAGCTATTTTTGGTTCAAAAATGATAAAAGAAAAATTGAAAGATATAAAAAATTCTGAATTTTATATGGTGGGGTTTTCAACTGGAGCAGCGGCAACTCTTCAGTATATAACGAGTAGTATTCGAGAGGATAAGGAATTGCCTAAACCCGAAAAAGTATTTTGGTTATCTCCTGCAATGGGAGTTTCACCAGCAGCAAAATTTGGATTTTTGGATTCATGGGTAAGCTTGATACCTTATTTTAAAAAGTTTCAATGGTTGGATATAAATCCAGAATACGATCCAGCAAAATATAACTCTTTTCCTAAAAATTCTGGAATTCAAGTTTATTATCTGATAAAGAAAGCTAAAATTAATTTTATGAAATTGAGTAAAAAAGAGAAAGCGGAGTTACCTCCAATATATAGTTACACATCTCTTGTTGATTCAACTGTTTTAGATAAAGATTTATATGATATTTTCTTTAAAATGGAAAATTCAGAAAATAAATTGGTTATATTTGATATAAATAGAAAGTTTGAAGAGTTTTTCAAACCTAATTTAATTAATCTTAATTTAAGAGATGAAGCACTTGATTTAGATTTTAAATTTAATGTCTCTTTTATTTCAAATTATAATACAAAAAAAGATGATATGGTTGGGATACTAAATTATTATCAAGGAAAGTTTTACGAAGAGAAGGATACAGGATTAAAATGGAATGAATCTAATTTTTCACTGTCACATGTATCTATTCCAATTTCACCAGAAAATTCAATTTATGGGAAGCATTCTATTTTAGGAGATTTAAAATTAAAAGGAGAAAATAATGCTCTTTATTTATCACCAAATCTTCTTTACAGAATTAGATATAACGAATTTTTTGAATATATAGAAGAGGATATAAAAAATACATTAAAAAAAAATAATTGAAATTTAGAACTCAAATTTTTGAGTTCTTTTTTTTGAATAACAATTATTTGACAAAGAAAAAAAAGTAAAGTATATACACATAGTAGGTAGCTATAATATGTTTTTAAAATTAGGAGGGAGATATGAAAAAACTTATCAACAATAAAGAAGACATTGTAAAAGAAATGGTTGAAGGAATGGTAAAAGCTTTTCCAAATGAGATTGAAAGTGTTAATGAACTGCCTATTATTATAAGAAAAAATAAAAAACAAGGAAAAGTAGCTTTAGTAAGTGGAGGAGGAAGTGGGCATGAGCCTTCACATGCTGGATTTGTTGGGTTTGGAATGTTAGATGGAGCTATAGCGGGGGAAGTTTTCACATCTCCGAGTGCAGATAAAGTTTATGAAGCTATTAAGGCTGTTGATAATGGAGAGGGAGTTTTACTTATAATAAAGAACTATAGTGGAGATGTAATGAATTTTGAAATGGCTGCAGAAATGGCTGAATTAGATGGAATAAAAGTGAATAAAGTTATTGTCGATGATGATATAGCAGTAGAGAATAGTACATATACGATAGGTCGAAGAGGGATAGCAGGAACTATTTTTGTTCATAAAATATTAGGTGCAGCAGCAGAAGAAGGATATTCACTGGATAAGATAAAAGAGTTAGGAGATAGGGTTATAAGAAATATAAAAACAATGGGAATATCCTTAAAGTCATGTACTGTGTTTACTACTGGAAAGAGTAGCTTTGACTTAGCTGATGATGAAATTGAAGTAGGATTGGGGATTCATGGTGAACCAGGAACGCATAGAGAAAAATTTCAAAATGCAGATGTACATGTAGATCATATTTTAGATAAAATTTTAGAGGAATCAAATATTCAAAATGAAAAAGTTGCTGTATTAATAAACGGATTAGGTGAGACAACATTGATAGAGTTATTTATAGTGAGCAACAGAGTTTCAAATGTGCTGAAAGAAAAGAATATTCATGTAGAAAAAACATTAGTTGGAAATTATATGACTTCTCTTGATATGGGTGGATTTTCGATAAGTATTTTAAAATTGGATGAAGAGAGTGAAAGGTTATTGAAATCAAAATCAGATACGATTGCACTAAAAACTTTTTAAGGAGTTTATGAGGATGGATATAATAAAAATAATAGATAGTATTGCTGATAAAATATTTGAGAAAAGGGATGAATTGAGTGAGTTAGATAGAGCTATTGGTGATAGTGATCATGGCGTGAATCTATCGAGAGGATTTCAAAAAATTAAGGAGGAGAGTTCTAGCTTTTCAAAGTTGAATTATTCTGAAATAGCAAATAAGATGGCTATGATATTAATATCTAATGTTGGTGGGGCTTCTGGTGCAATTTACGGAACAGGATTGATGAGGGTTGCTCAAAGTTTAAAAGGAGTAGAAGAATTAGATAGAGATAAAGTTGGAGTGGCTTTAGGGGCAATGGTTGAGGGGATAAAATTTAGAGGAAAGGCTATAGCAGGAGAAAAAACGATGTTGGACACTTTAGAACCTGTAGAAAAAATTTTTCAAGAATCTAAAGAGTTATCTATATGTGAATTTTTAGATAAAATAGAGGAAGTGGCTCAAGAGGGTATGGAGTCAACAAAAGATATGCTTGCCACAAAGGGAAGAGCTAGCTACTTAGGAGAGAGAAGTATAGGACACATAGATCCAGGGGCAATGTCATCGTATATAATAGTAAAAACAATATGTGAGAACTTAAGGGAGGAGTTTAAATGTTAGGATTTGTAATAGTTTCACATAGTAAAAAATTAGCTCATGAAGTTATAGAGTTGTGTAATGAAATGAAAAAATATGAGTTTCCTGTTGTTAATGGAAGTGGTACAAACGGAGAACATTTAGGATCAGATCCATTGATAATAGTTGAAGCTATAAAAAAAGCATATACAAAAAATGGTGTTGTGATTTTCGGAGATTTAGGAAGCTCAATACTGAACTCAGAATTAGCAATAGAATTTTTAGATGGAGATTATGATAAAAGTAAAATAAAGATTATGGATGCTCCTTTGGTAGAAGGGGTTATAATGGCGATGGCTATTAATGATGAAAAGTTGACAGTTCATGAATTGATCGAAGAGTTGAAGGATTTTAAAGTTATGAGTAAAATTTAGATATGGAAAAGTGTGGTTTTTAAAAGAACCACACTTTTTTATATTTTTTTAATATAAAATAGGATCAATTATAATTTTTTTTGTATAATTTTCCTTTTTATTTTCTTGAATTTTATCTAAAATCATATTTGCAGTAAGATTTCCCATCTCTTTTCTTGAACGAGTTATTATATTTATTTTTGGTGTCATCTTGAAAAGGTAATCAGGAATATCAAATCCTAAAATTTTATATGTATCATACAATGAAGAGTCAGTATTGTTTATAAAATTTAATACACCGATGGTCATAAAATTATTTAAAATTAAAATTCCATCGATATCGATTTCAGAATTAACAATATTTTTCATAGCAATAGTTCCACTTTCTATTTTCATATCCCCTTGAAATATAAGCTCGAAATTAAAGGGAATAGCATTTTGATTAAGGGCGTATTGATACCCTTCAAATCTATTTTTTATATTTTTTAATTCCAATGATCCTGGAATGACAGCGATGTTTTTACATCCTTTAGAAATAAGGAGTTCTGTAGCTAGAAATCCAGCATGAAAATCATTTAAAAACACACCTTCTAAAGGAAAATCAAGCTCTCTATCAAAAAGAACAACAGGAATTTTTGAGTCTTGTAGTAGTTTTACATTTTTTGCGGATTCCATTCCGTTGCTTACACAAAAAATAACACCGGCAGCTCCATTTTTAATAATACTTCTGACAATAATTTTTTCATTTTCAATATTTTCATCAGTGTCATAAATAGTTATTTGATAGCCTTGTTCTCTTAAAACTTTAGAAATCTCTTTAATTATTTCTCCGAAAAACGGGTTTTCAAAATCAGGAATTATGATAACGATATTATTTTCATCAGAAATTTTAATAAGATTATTTTTAGCTAAAAAAGCTTTGATTTCTTCTCTTTTTTTTTCACTAACACCAGGTTTATTATTAATTACTCTAGAAAGAGTAGCTTTTGAGACGTTTAATTTATCAGAAAGTTCTTGTAAATTCATAAAATTCCTCCACTAAAATATCGATTATTAATTATAATAGCTCATAAGTAACAAAAAAGCAAATTTATTTATTTCAAAACGAAAAATTTTTCTTTATTAAGAAAAATTTTTCTTAAATGCTATTGATTTTTTGAAATAATGTGGTATATATCTATTAAGAGGTTAAAAACGAAACAAAAAAAACTATATTAGGAGGAAAAGTTATGATTAAAATTAAAAAAATAGCTTTACTTGTAACAGTTGTAGCATCAGTATTTTTAGGATGTGGGAAAAAAGAAGGACAATCATCAAATAGTAGTGGAGTTGATGTAGGAGTTGCTATGCCGACAAAATCATCACAACGTTGGATTGATGATGGTAATAATGTTGTAAAAACCTTGACAGAATTAGGTTATACATCAAACTTACAATATGCAGAGGATGTAGTTGAAAATCAAATCTCACAAATAGAAAATATGATGACTAGAGGAGTTAAGGTTCTTATAATAGCTTCAATAGATGGAAATGCATTGACAGATGTGACTAAAAAAGCAGCAGATCAAGGAATAAAAATCATATCTTATGACAGATTAATAACGAACACACCATATATAGAATATTATGCAACATTTGATAACTTTAAAGTTGGTGTATTAGAAGGACAATATATAGAAAATGCTTTAGGATTAAAAACGAATCCAGGACCATTTACAATTGAATTATTCGGAGGATCACCAGATGATAATAATGCGTATTTCTTTTACGATGGAGCAATGTCAATACTTGAACCATATATAAAATCAGGAAAATTAATTGTGAGAAGTAACCAAATGGGTATGGATAAGGTTGCGACATTAAGATGGGATGGATCTTTAGCACAATCTAGAATGGATAACCTATTAGGAACTTTTTATACAGATGGAAAATTAGATGCAGTGTTATCACCATATGACGGGATCTCTTTAGGAGTAGTCTCATCTTTAAAAAGTATGGGATTTGGAAGTGGTGATAAAAAGATGCCTATTATAACAGGTCAAGATGCACAAATAGCTGCAATAAAATCTATAATTGCAGGAGAACAAACACAAACAGTATTAAAAGATACTAGTAAATTAGCTAAGGTAGCAGGAAATATGGTTGATTCGATAATGAAAGGAAAAGAGCCTGAAATAAATGATAGAACAACTTATAATAATGGCGTGAAAATAGTTCCATCATATTTATTAGAACCGATAAGTGTAGATAAAAATAACTGGAAAGAAGCAATAATAGATTCTGGATATTACACAGAAGATCAGATAAAGAACTAGATAAAAATAATAAAATTAGTTAAGGAGAGATTGATGAAAAGTAATTTTATCCTAGAAATGAAAAATATTACAAAAAAATTTAATAATATTAAAGCTTTAGATAATGTAAATATAAAAGTAAAAAAAGGGGAGATTCACTCAATTTGTGGAGAGAATGGGGCTGGAAAATCAACTTTAATGAAAGTTTTAAGTGGAGTTTATCCATCAGGAACATTTACAGGTGAGATATACTTTAATGAAAAACTTTGCAAATTTAATAATATTAAAGAGAGTGAAAAAGAGGGGATTGTTATAATTCATCAAGAATTAGCTTTAATGCCGAATATGACTATTGCTGAAAACATATTCTTAGGAAATGAGAAGAAGAATAAATTAGGAATAGATTGGAACACAACTATGAATGAAGCTATATCTCTCCTTAAAAAAGTTGGATTAAAAGAGGATCCAGGAAAATTAATTCAAGAGATTGGCGTAGGAAAACAACAATTAGTTGAAATAGCCAAAGCATTAGCTAAAGACGTAAAAATTTTAATATTAGATGAACCAACAGCAGCATTGAATGAAAATGATAGTGAAAATTTATTAAAATTATTAAAGCATTTACAAAAAGAGGAGGGGGTTACTTCAATAATGATATCTCATAAATTAAATGAGATTGCAGAAGTAGCAGATTCGGTGACGATAATAAGAGATGGAAAAACGATTGAAACTATAGTGGTAGAAAATCAGAATCTATCTCAAGATCGAATAATTAGAGGGATGGTAGGAAGAGATATAACTGATAGATATCCATCTAGAGAATCAAATCCTTCAGAAGTTTTCTTTGAATTAAAAGAATGGCAGGTAAATAGTAGATCGGATAAAAATAAAGAAATTTTAACAAATATAAACTTCCATGTAAAAAAAGGAGAGGTAATCGGGATAGCAGGACTTATGGGTTCTGGAAGAACAGAACTTGCATTGAGTATTTTTGGAGAATCATTTGGAAATAAAGTTCGGGGAATAGCATTAAAAGATGGAGAAAAAATAGACATTAGTACAATTGGAAAGGCTATAGATAATAAAATAGCATATATAACCGAAGATCGAAAAGGTGATGGTTTGATACTAGATGAATCTATAAAGTTTAATACGACTTTATCAAATTGGCGTGGAATCTCTAAAAAAGGAATATTGAATAATGAGGAAGAGATAGTAGTAGCTGAGGAGTTTAGAAAAAAATTGAGGATAAAGTCAAATGATATAGAGCAAAATGTGACTAATTTAAGTGGAGGAAATCAACAAAAAGTTCTTTTAGCAAAATGGTTATATACAGATCCAGATGTTTTTATATTAGATGAACCAACAAGAGGAATAGATGTTGGAGCTAAATATGAGATATATAGTATTATAAATGAACTTGTAGAAAATAAAAAATCGGTAATAATAATTTCCTCTGAAATGCCTGAACTTATAGGAATGAGCGACAGAATATATGTAATGAGCGAAGGGAGAATAAACGGTGAGATACATAAAAGTGAGTTTTCTCAAGAGAAAATAATGGAGTTAGCTATTTAAATATAATGGAGGTTTTATATGGAAGCTTTAGTTAAGAAAAATAAAAAAATGGAAAATTCAGAAGAGGTAAATATAAAGAAAGAGTTTAATTTAAAAAATGGAATTAGAAAATATGGAATGTTAATAGCATTAGCTGTAATAATGGTTTTATTTGCAATATTAACCGATGGAATATCTTTAAGACCATTAAATATAACAAATCTGATACTTCAAAATAGTTATATCTTAATTTTAGCAATAGGAATGTTATTGGTTATTATAACAGGAAATATAGATCTTTCTGTTGGATCAGTGGCAGCATTTATAGGAGCTATAGCGGGATATATGATGATCACTTTAAATATGAATTATATAGTAGCTATAATAATTTCTATAGGAGTTGGAGCTTTAATTGGAGCATTACAAGGAGCAATAATAGCATATATAAAAGTTCCTGCATTCATAGTAACCTTGGGTGGAATGTTAGTTTTTAGAGGCTTAACAATGGTAACACTTCAAGGGAGATCTTTGGCACCATTTCCAGATGGATTGAGAGCATTGAGTTCTAACTTTATAGTTGATATTTTTTCAGGGGTATCATTACATATGACAACAATATTGATAGGTGTAGTTTTTTCAATACTATATATAATAGTAGAGTTTAAAAAGAGAGGAGACAAAGTAAGGTACAATTTAAGCGTAGAAAATATAAACGTATTTGCTATAAAAATGTTAATGGTTGCATTGATGATAAATTTATTCACATACACATTAGCAGCTTATAAAGGAGTTCCAACAATATTGGTTGTTTTAAGTATTTTGACAATTCTATACAGCTACATAACTAGAAAAACAATTTTTGGTCGTCATATATATGCTATAGGTGGAAATGAAAAAGCGGCAAAACTATCGGGAATAAAAACAAAAAAAGTATTGCTGATGGTTTATGTAAATATGGGAATTTTAGCTGCAATATCTGGAATAGCTTTTGCAGCAAGATTAAATGCTGCAACTCCAAAAGCAGGGAACGGATTTGAATTAGATGCGATTGCAGCTTGTTATATCGGAGGAGCTTCAGCAAGTGGAGGAGTAGGAACAATAATCGGTGCAATAATCGGTGGACTTGTTATGGGAGTAATGAACAACGGAATGTCAATTTTAGGTGTAGGAATAGATTGGCAACAAGCTATTAAAGGGATTGTTCTTGTTCTTGCAGTAATTTTTGATATTTACACAAAATCAGGAAATAATGAAACTAAATAGGGGGAAGTAGTTATGAAAAGAAAAAATTATGTTATTGGAATAGATTATGGTTCTGACTCATGTAGATCAATAATTGTAGATGCAAATACGGGAGAGCAGATAGGTGGAGAGGTATTCGCTTATCCGAGATGGAAGAATAAAGAGTTTTGTACTCCAGAGCAAAATATATATAGACAGCATCCATTAGATTATATTGAAGGATTGGAGTTTGTAATAAAGAAGCCTTTGGAAAATTTACCAAAGGAGGTTAGAGAAAATATAAGAGGAATATCTGTTGATACGACAGGTTCGACACCGGTGGCAGTTGACGAAAAAGGAACTCCTTTAGCATTATTAAAAGAGTTTGAAAAAAATCCAAATGCAATGTTTGTATTATGGAAAGATCATTCATCAACAGAGGAAGCGGATTTAATAAATAAAACAGCTAAAAGCTGGGGTGGTGTGGATTACACTAAATATTCTGGTGGAGTTTATTCATCAGAATGGTTTTGGGCAAAATTGCTTCATATTATAAAAGTTGATGCGAAAGTTGCTGAAAAAATTTATAGTTGGGTTGAACATTGCGATTGGATACCGGCTTTATTGACAGGAGTAGATAGAGCTGAGGAGATAAAAAGAAGTAGATGTTCAGCAGGTCATAAAGCTATGTGGAACGAAGAATTTGGAGGACTTCCATCTGAAGAGTTTCTAAGACTCTTAGATTCAAGATTAGCAGATTTAAGAAAAAATATGTATACGAAGACATATACTTCAGAGGAAAAAGCAGGAGTTATTTCGAAGGAGTGGGCAAACAGGTTAGGACTTCCAGAGGATGTAGTAATCGGAATTGGTGCTTTTGATGCTCATATGGGTGCTGTTGGAGGACAGATAAAACCATATTCTTTTGTGAAAGTTATGGGGACTTCAACTTGTGACATATTGATGATTCCTAAAAATGAGATGGTGGGAGTTCTTGTTCCAGGAATTTGTGGGCAAGTAGATGGATCTGTTGTAGAGGGAATGATTGGACTTGAAGCAGGACAATCTGGATTTGGTGATATATACTCGTGGTTCAGAGAGTTACTTTTATGGCCAATTAAAAGCTTAGATATGTTTACAGAGGATCAGATTGAAGAGTATAGAGATCAAATGTTACCAATGCTAGAAAAAAAGGCTCTTGAGATAAACGCAAGTGAAAGCACAGTATTTTCTTTAGATTGGATGAATGGAAGAAGAACTCCTAATGCAAATCAAAAATTAAAGGGAGCAATTTCAAATTTAACTTTAGATTCTGATGCACCAAAAATATATCGTTCTTTAATAGAGGGAACGGCTTATGGAGCTAAGGCAATTGTAGATACGTTTATAGAAAAAAATATAAGAATAGATGAGATTATAGGAATTGGTGGGGTTGCTAAAAAATCACCTCTAATAATGCAAGTTATGGCAGATGTATTGAATAAACCTATAAAAGTTGCAGACTCACTTCAAACAGTAGCTTTAGGAGCGGCGATATTTGCAGCAAAAGTTTCTGGAGTTTATGAAAATATTCAGGATGCACAAGAAGTGATAGGAAGTAAATTCCAAAGAGAGTACTTCCCTATTGAAGAAAATGTAGAAGTGTATAAAAAATACTATGAAGAGTACAAACAACTAGGAAAACACATAGAAAATAGAGTTAACTGAGGAGGATTTTAATGTTAGAAGAGCTAAAAAAGCAGGTATATGAAGCTAATATGAGATTAAAAGATGAAAAACTTATAATTTTTACATGGGGAAATGTTAGTGGAGTTACACAAGATAGAAAGCATATGGTTATAAAACCAAGTGGTGTTGATTATGACTTGCTTACTCCTGATAAGATGGTAGTTTGTGATATGCAAGGAAATATTATAGAGGGAGATTTAAAACCGTCATCAGATTATAAAACTCATTTAGAAATATACAAGGCTGCTTCAAATGTAGACGGAGTTTGTCACACGCATTCGAAATGGGCAACAATTTGGGCTCAAAGTAAAAGAGAGATTCCAAATTACGGAACAACTCATGCAGATTATTTTCAGGGATATATACCTTGTTCAAGAGATATGAGTGAAGAAGAGATAACGTCAGATTATGAAGAGAATACGGGAAAGGTTATTGTAGAAACCTTAAAAGGTAAGGATTTTTTAAAAAATAAAGCAGTATTAGTTTCAAGTCATGGACCATTTACTTGGGGGACTTCAGCTAGCGATAGTGTTGACACGGCTATAGTTTTAGAAGAGATTGCTTATATGGCGAAATATACGGAAGATTTAAATCCAAAAATAGATTCGATAAATAAAGTTTTACAAAATAAACATTTTAATAGGAAGCATGGAAAAAATGCCTACTATGGACAAAAATAATGGATATCAGAAAAATATTAAATTAAAAATAACTAGGAGGCTACAATGAAAATTTGGTTTGTAACAGGAAGTCAACATCTTTATGGAGAAGAGGCACTGAAACAGGTGGCGAAGCAAGTCGAAGAAATTATAGATTATATGAATAATTCAAAGAGATTGGGATTAGAAATAATAAATAAAGGGATTGTTACGACCTCTGAAGAGATTGAAAATTTATTGAAAGAAGTGAATTTCAATAACAAATGTGGAGGAGTTATAACTTGGATGCATACATTTTCTCCGTCTAAAATGTGGATAAATGGATTGAAACAACTGAATAAACCGCTACTTCATTTTCATACGCAATATCACAGTGAAATTCCTTTAAATGAAATAGATATGGATTTTATGAATTTAAATCAAGCTGCTCACGGGGATAGAGAGCACGGATTTATTCATGCTAATTTAAAAACAAAAAGAAAAGTTATACATGGGTATTGGAAGGATTCTCATACTTTAGAAAGAGTAGATAATTGGATGACACTTTGTAAAGGAATTGGATTTTCAAACAGCTTAAAAGTTTGTAGATTTGGAGATAATATGAGAAATGTTGCAGTAACAGAGGGTAATAAAGTAAGTGCACAAATGAAATTTGGATGGGAGATCAACACATGGCCAGTAGGAGATTTAGTTAGATATATAGAAGCAGTTACAGAAAGAGAATTAGATGAGCAGTTAAAAGAGTATGAAAATAGATATACGGTAGATACTGATAAACTAGAGTCAATTAAATATCAAGCAAAATTAAATATAGCCATGAAAAAATTCTTAAAAGATAGAGGGTGTATGGCGTTCACAGATACATTTGAAGACTTACATGGAATGAATCAACTTCCAGGGCTTGCAACACAAAACTTAATGATGGATGGATATGGTTTCGGAGGAGAGGGAGATTGGAAAACGGCAGCAATGGTTTCAATTCTAAAAAATATGGTTGGGGAAAATAGTAAAACAAGTTTTATGGAAGATTATACATATCATATAAATAATGAAAGTTTAGTTTTAGGATCACATATGTTAGAGGTATGTCCATCTATTGCAGAAGGGAAACCATCGATAGAAGTTCATCATCTAGGGATTGGTGGAAAAGAAGATCCTGCAAGAATTGTATTTTCTGGGAAGACAGGAAAAGCAATTCAAGTAAGTTTGATAGAATTAGAGGGAAGATATAGACTTATAGCAAATGTTTGTAATGCGGTAAAACCTGTAGGAGATATGCCAAACTTACCGGTAGCGAGAGTTATGTGGCGACCGGAACCATCTTTAGAAGCTGCGTCTGAAGCATGGATTATTGCTGGAGGAGCGCACCATACTGCCATGACTTATGATGTGAGTGTTGAAACACTTAGAGATTTTGCTGATTATTATGACATTGAATTTGTATTGATAGATAAAACATTAAATTTAAATACTTTTAAAAGAGATTTGGAGTTAAATGAGCTTTTATTTAAATTAAAAAGTTTATAGGAGAAAAAATATGAAGATATTTATAGATACAGCGAATGTAAATGAAATAAGAGAAGCTAATGATATGGGGGTGATTTGTGGTGTAACTACAAATCCGAGCTTAATAGTAAAAGAAGGAAGAG